>NZ_MVPX01000045.1:0-15883 GCF_002043085.1 Gordonia sp. i37
CGGAGCCGCCACGCCCTCGTCGACCACCGCGAGACCCTGCGGGAGAACCCGCCGGACATCCTGCTCACCAACTACCGCATGCTGGATCTACTTCTGTTGCGCCGGGCAGATTCGAGTCTGTGGACCAATGCGGCTCTCAGCCTGCAGTACCTCGTCCTCGACGAGTTCCACACCTACGACGGCGCCCAGGGCACCGACGTCGCCATGCTCATCCGCCGCCTCGGCGCCAAGGTGGGCGTGGCCGGCGCAGGTGGCCCACTCGGCCGGATCACACCCGTCGCGACATCCGCGACCCTGGGAGGCGGAACCCAGAGTGTCGCCCTCCGGACCTTCGCCGAAACCGTGTTCGGCACCGCGTTCGGTCCCGACTCCCTCGTCGGCGAGACATCCCTCGGTGCGACCGACGTCGTCCAAGAGGTCGACTTCACCCTCGACATCCCGTCCGTCGAGGACATCCTCGCGGTCCCGGCACCGGTCAGCGACGACCCGACCACCTGGATGCCGCTCGCAGAGGCAGTCCTCGGCTCTGCCGCAGCACAATCCACCGATCTGAGCGATCCGGTCGCGATCGGTGATGCCCTCCGCAGACACTTCCTCACCCGCGTCGTCATCGACGTCCTCGGTGACGCCCCCATGACCGTTGCCGACGCGGTCAACGGCGTTGCGCAAGCCGGCATCCTCCCATGGGGTGTCCACAACTCCACCAACCCCGGAGAAGCCCAGACCGCACTCCTCCGGTTCCTCGCCCTCATCTCCATCGCACGCACCTCCGACAACACCGGAGCACTTCGGCCACTCGTCAACGTCCAGGTGCAAACGTGGGTGCGTGAACTCAGCCGAATGATGCGCACAGTCGGCGCAACGCCCGAATTCCGCTGGTGGCACGACGGGCCCATCGAAGGACAACGTCTCCTGCCCGCCACATACTGCCGCGTATGCGGGCGAGCCGGCTGGATGGCCGCCACCACCGAACTCGGCGACAACCTCGCAGGCGAGGCCTCCGCCATCTGGCGCAACAGCGCCCGCCCAGGCGGCCGCGCCAAGACACGCACACTGCTCGCCGCCACCTCCGACGAAGAAGGCGTGCGCCACCTCGACCCCGAAACCCTCGAACTCCACGCCTCACCCGGAACCGACACCATCGCGGTCCACATCACCGCGACAGACGAGGACGCCGCCAACGAGGTCTGCCCATCGTGCGGCGCCCGAAACGCCGTCCGCTACATGGGGTCGAGTGTCGCCACGCTCCTCAGCGTCGGTCTCACCACCGAATTCGGCTCGCAAGTCCTGCCGGACGACGAGAAGAAGACCCTCGTCTTCACCGATTCCGTCCAGGACGCCGCCCACCGCGCCGCATTCATCGAGGGACGCGCCTTCGCCTTCAACTTCCGCTCGGCATTGTTCCGTGCCGTCGGCGACGACCGGTTGTCCCTGGCCGACGCCGGAGCAGCGCTGGGCGACACCACGGCCATCGATGAACTGTATGCCCTCACCCCTCCAGACTTCAGTCGGCGACTCACCAACGACGCCGACTGGCTCGACCATGACAACGGGCCGCTCCGATCGTTGCTGGCAACCCGCCTCGCATTCCAGGCACACCTCGAAGCCGGTCTCGGCTCCCGAACCGGCCGCACCCTCGAACTGACCTCATCGCTCGCCGTCGACATCGACGTCGACCTGGACACCTACGCACGCATCGGCCACGACATCCACGAAAACCTGCCGCAACTGAGCCTCGGCGGCCCTCACTCCGAGAGCGTCTATCGCCCTTGGCTGTTCGGGATACTCGAGCACCTGCGTATCGGCGGCGGGATCATCCACCCCTGGCTCGCGACCTACCTCAAGGACGAAGGAAAACGGTGGTCCATCTGGGGTGGCAGCACCGACGGCATGCCCAAATTTCCGCGCGGACGACCGGCCCCGTCCTTCTACACCACCGGGCCCGCCGGAGACACCGACTTCCAATCGCTGAGCCCGCGTGGCGAATCGTGGCTCACCGACTGGACCAAACGCTGCCTCGGCGTCACCAGCGGGGAAGCGAGAGCACTCCTGCTCGGGGTCGTCGACCAACTGGCGAGCGATACCGGGCCCCTGGCCCGCAGATCCGGCGAGAAAGGATCACAGCTCTACGGCCTCACACCGCACGCGGTGATCCTCGACCCATCCGACATCGTCCGCCTGGAATGCCCGACGTGTCATCACGTCCAACCCGCCGCGGGGAACCGACTGGCCCTCTGGCACGGAGCGCCCTGCCCCCGGATGCGATGCACCGGACGACTCGAACCCGATGCGGTGGAGGAGTCGAACTTCTACCGGAGCATGTACCGCAGTGGTCGCATCCGCCGCATCGTCAGCGCCGAACACACCGGCCTCCTCGCGCGCGCGGAACGCGAAGAGGTCGAAACCCGGTTCAAGGTCGGCGGTTCCGCATCTGATCCCAACATCCTGGCGTGCACGCCCACGCTGGAACTCGGTATCGACATCGGTGACCTCAGCACCGTCGCACTGGCCTCCCTGCCCCGGTCGACGGCCAATTACCTTCAGCGTGTCGGGCGAGCCGGACGATCCACCGGCAACGCCTTCGTGCTCGCCGCGGTACCCACTTCGCCGCGCGACCTCTACTATTTCGCGCAACCCGAGAACCTCATCGCCGGAGAGGTAATGCCGCCAGGGGCGTACCTGGAGGCCACCGAACTCCTGCAACGCCAGTACCTCGCCTTCTGCCTGGACAAGATTGCCGGAGAACACCTTCCGATCACCACGCCCATGCCGACCAAGCTCACCGAATGCCTCGACCACGGCATGGACGAGGGGCGCTGGCTGCGTTCGGTGGTCGACACCTGCGCCAACCACGCCGACACCCTGACCGCCGAATTCTCCGCACTCTTCGGCGACAACATCTCCGACGATGCCCGCCTACATCTGCGGGACTTCGCCGCAGGAGGAATGCGCAATCTCGCCGCCGAGACCGCCGCCCGCTGGGTCTCCGACACCGACGAAATCCGCGCCCGCATGAGCGGACTATCGGAAACCATTGCGGCACTGGATAAACACGGTCACCTCGACGATGCCCAGAAGGAAGACCGCAAACGTTGTGCCGGCGAATTCCGTGCTCTGAGTGAACAACTCTACGAACGCGGCAGCATCGAAACCCTCACCGGGCTGTCCGGTGTCGGGCTCCTCCCGAATTACAATCTCCTCGATGACGCGACCACTCTCGACATCCATCTGTGGTGGACTACTGGTACCCCCGGCGGCCAAGCCCAAACCGAGGCACTCGATCTCACCTATGAGCGGGGCAGTGCCACCGCCCTCACCGAACTCGCACCCGGCGCCTACTTCTACGCGGGTGGCAAGCGCGTAGAGATCGACGCCATGGACATCGGACCGTCGACCAAACCCCACTGGCGCCGAACCCGTCTGTGCCCGGACTGTGGTTGGGGCACAACCGCGCCCGACGTCGTGCAGATGTGTCCACGGTGTCACTCCGGGGCGGTCGCCGACTCCGGCTCCGTGCACAACGTCCTCGAACTACGTAAGGTGTCGGCGGTCCACCGCCTCGACGATGTCCTCATCGACGACGAAACCGAGGACCGCACCCGAACGTTCTTCGGAACCGTCACCGGCGTCGACATCGAACCCCACGACATCGCGCAGGCCTGGCGACTCACCGACGCCATCTTCGGTGCCGAATACGCACGAACGGCCACCATCCGAACCATCAACACCGGATACGGCGACGCGCCCGGTGAGACCCTCACCATCGCCGGCGACGAACGCAACGCACCCGGATTCACCACCTGCCAACACTGCGGCGTCGTCGCATCACGCTCTACCCGAACCGAGGACGTCCGCCACCGCGGCTACTGCATCACCCGGCGCTGCGGCACCGAGACATGGACAAGACTCCTGCTCTCCCACGAACTACGCACCCAAGCGGTTCGACTCCTCCTCCCCGTGTCGTTGCTGAACTTCGAAACCACCCTGGCCTCATTCAAGGGCGCGCTGCTCCTCGGACTGCGCAAGGACTTCGGCGGCGATCCTCAACATCTGTCGGTGGTGGCGTCCAGCATGACCGACAACGAGGGAGCCACCCGCCGCTTCCTGGTTCTGCACGACACCGTGCCCGGCGGCACCGGATACCTTGACCGTTTCGGCGAACCCGACCGCATGCGCCACATCCTCACCCTCGCCCGGGATGCGCTCGCCGAATGCCCCTGTCGTACCGAAGAACTCCGCGCCTGCCACCGATGCCTGTACGGAGTTCTGCCGGCACGAGACATGACCCACGCCTCACGTGAATCGGCCCTCCGGCTCCTCGAGGACTTCCTCGGCGAATGGCAGGTCGAGCAGATCGGGACAGTCACCGGCATTGACATCGGCGCCGTTCAACTCAGCGAGCTGGAGATCCGGTTCCGGGAACTGTTGAAGACGCTGCTCGAGAGCCGTCCTGGTGCGTCGTATGAGATCTCGATGGGCACCAACGGCGAAGAACTCGACATCCGCATACCCGGTCCCGACCAGCAACCCCGACGATGGCGTATGCGGGCGCTCGTCCAGGTGGTCGCCGTCGGTGTCGCCACCGAGCCGGATTTCCTGCTCACCAGGGTCGACGCCCAGACCGCCGACGTCGCGATCTACCTCGACGGCAAACAGTTTCACGCGAGCGTCGAACACAATCGCACCGCGGATGACGCCCGTAAGCGCGACGCGCTGCGACGCGACGACACTCGCGTCTGGTCGATCGCGTGGGACGACGTCACCGCCCTCGAAACCGGCAACGCCAAGAACCGGTCGCAGGACATCGTCCACCAGCACGTCAAGAACGCTGCCGCCGAACAGGTATCCGACCCACGAATCAAGTACCTCTGGGACAACCCGATCGAGCTGCTCATCGAGTACCTCGCCGATCCCGACGCCGATGTCTGGGGCGACGGTGCCACGGCGACCGCGCTGGCACTGGTGAACCCGTCGGACAAACACGGCTCTGACGAGCCCATCTTTACCGGGCCGGGGCAACTCGCGAAGCTCCTCGCCGACGTCGCAGCCGGAACCTCCACGCATCTCAAGGCTTCCGGGACCATCATGGTGGTCCCACGACACGGCCTGAGTGGCCTGCCCATCCTGATCTGCGCCGACCCCGACAACTTCGAACCCACGCTCGGAGTCTTCACGCTCCTCGACGACTCCGACGAGGCCGTCGGCGGGAAGATACACGACAATCAATGGCGAGCCTGGCTCCGATGGGCGAATCTGCTTCAGTTCGTATCACTTCCACACTTCGGTGACCTGCTGCCCCAGCGAATGGCCGCGATCTGGACGACGAAGTCCCTCGCCGACTTCCTCGCTGTGCCCGTCCCCTTGGCGACCACCGCGGCGAGTCGGGGCGACATCATCACTCCGCTGTCCGGAGAATGGAAGGTCGTCCACGAATACGCCGACCCTGCGGTGGCCGGTCTGGTGGAGACACTTGCGGACTCTGGGGCCGCGATCCCCGATGTCGGGATGGAGCTCGGCCCCGACCAATCCATCTGGCAGGTGGAACTCGGCTGGGAAGAACCACGGATCGCCGTCGTGACCGATATCGTCGACGACCGGGATGGGTGGCTTGAGGAGAACGGCTGGCGTGTGTATCGCGTAACAGACGAGCCCGATAGCGGTGTGGTGGACGATGTCGTCGGCGCGGTGACAGGAGGACAGTGATGACGCGATACGTGCAGATGCACGAGATGTTCCAGGAGTCCTACGACAAACTCGACGGAAGCATCAAGGGCAAAGTCCTCAACTTCATGGTGAAGCTCCAACAAGACCCGGACGCCACCGGTCTGGACTTCAAGAAGCCCAAAGGTGCTGCCAACAAGTACATCCGAACCGCGCGCGTCAACGACAACTACCGGGCGGTCCTCGTGGACCCGGGCGGCGATTCGTCGCTCTACCTCATCTCGGTGCTGACCCACGACGACGCCTACGACTTCGCCGGCAAGGTCACCCTGCAGGTCAACAAGAAGACCGGAGCTGCAGAGCTATTCGACCATGTGGCACTCGAGGAGGCGATCGGTAAGGCCCCGACTCCCACATCGGGCTCCGACGCTCCCTTCATGCCCGCGACGGTCAAGCCGATCGACCTCGAACGTTTTGGTGTCGAGGCGGAACTTGCCGAGAAGTTGACCAAGGTGGTTGGTGAGAAGGCGTTTCTCGGCATCGCCGAAGCATTGCCCAATACCCAGGCCAACGCGGTGCTCGATCTCGCGTTCGGGAAGAGCCCCGATGAGGTGTGGAACTCCTACGCAATCGACGAGCCCGGCCCTGTCGACCCCGACGACATCCAGAAGGCACTCAAGCGCCCCATCTCGCAGCTCAACTTCACCGCCGCGGCCGGTGACAATGAGGCCGAACTCAGGGCGGTACTCGAAGGCGACTTCGCCAAATGGCGCGTGTGGCTGCATCCGCTGCAACGCAAGCTCGCCACCCACGATGGGTGGAACGGTCCGTTCCGGGTCACCGGCGGCGCCGGCACCGGGAAGACCGTCACGGCGCTGCATCGTGCCCGTCACCTCGCTCACCGCCTGGACGACGAGAACAGCGCCGCCAAGGTGTTGTTGACCACCTATACGCGAAACCTGGTGCGCGCCATCGAGGCGCAGCTCATCGAACTTGCGGGCAAGGAGATCACCCAGCGGGTGGAGGTCCTCAACGTCGACGCGTTGGCACGCAAAGTGGTCGCATCCACCGACACTGGCCGCGCTCTGGTCACCTCCTCGACGCTGGTTCACGACGGCGATTCACGGGTCACCCAGTTGTGGTCGGTCGCCGCGCAACAGTCCACCGAGGGCTGGGAGCCGTCATTCCTCTCCGATGAGTGGTCCCTGGTGGTGTTGGGGAACTCGATTGAGAACGAGACTGCATATCTGCGGGTGGCTCGAAGCGGACGCTCCCAACGACTCTCACGCCCCCAGCGTGCCGACGTGTGGAAGGTGATCGAGCATTTCCAGCGCCTGATGAGGGCCGACGGGTTGATCACCTTCACCGAACTCGCCGCACGCGCGGCGTCGGCACTCACTGCCGATCCCAAGCTGCGTGACAAGTTCGGCTACCGATTTGCCATCGTCGACGAGGCCCAGGATCTGCATCCCGCCCACTGGAAGATGGTGCGTGCACTGGTCACACCGGACACCGACGATCTCTTCATTGTCGGTGACGCGCACCAACGGATCTACGGTCGGCCGACACCGTTGTCGCGCTACGGAATCGAGACGCGAGGACGCTCCCGACGACTGACCATCAACTACCGCACCAGTCGCGAGATCCTGCGGTGGACCCTTCAGGTGGCCGATCCGGATGTCGATGACCTCGACGTCGACTCCGATGACCTCCAGGGCTCCCGATCGGTCTTCGGCGGGCCTGCGCCCGAGATGGCCGGGTTCGACACCGTCGCTGCCGAGAACACGGGAATCGCGGCGTTCATCCGGAAGTGGAAAGCGGACGGGTTGGGAGCCTCCGGCATCGCTGTCTTCACCTACGAGAAGCGCCACGTCGACGACATCGTGCGCGCGCTGGCCGCCGAGGGGATCAAAGCGGCGGCCGTCGGCTCGAACACCGCCGAGGAGAAGCTGGGAGATGTCGTCCGGGTGATGACGATGCACCGGGCCAAGGGTCTGGAGTATCGCGGGGTGGTCTTGGCGAGGCTGGGGGAGAACGACTTTCCACCCGCCTATATCGCACGCAAGAAGGGTGACGACCTCGAGCGTGAACTGAAAAAGCTTCGCAGCGTGCTCTATGTCGCAGGTTCCCGGGCGCGCGAGCGGATGGCCGTGACATACGTGGGTGAGCCCGCGAGACTTCTGACATGACCCAGCCCACCGATCTGGACGAGCAGACGGCATTCGAACTCGACGATTCGCAGCGGGCCGTGGCCGAGGCGCCCGCCGACGCGCGTTTGCTGGTGATCGCCGGTGCGGGTCAGGGCAAGACCGAGGTCGTGGCGTCGCGCATCCAGTACCTGGTGGAGGAAGAAGACCTGTCGGCATCCACGGAGATCATGGTGTTGAGCTTCTCCCGCGCCGCGGTGCAAGCGGTCCGAACGAGACTCGAAGGACACGACATCGCGCGTACCGACGTCCGCACCTTCGACTCGCTGGCGTCATACCTGTTGTCGCAGAACGGACGAGAACCCGTCGGCGGCTTCGACAATCGAGTTCGACAGGCGACCCAGCTGTTGGATGATGACGCCGAAGAGGTCGAGGGGATCGAGGATCTCCAACACCTCGTACTCGACGAGGTCCAAGATCTCGTGGGTGATCGGGCGGAGATGATTCTGGCGCTACTCCGTCGGGTCCCGGAGTCGGCCGGCTTCACCGCCCTCGGTGATCCGTTGCAGGGCATCTACGACTTCACTCTCAAGGCGTCGCGGAGCAAGACCACGTCGGACGAATTCGCCGCTCAGCTCACGGATGTCTTTGGCGCCGCGAAGATGAGTCTGGCGCGGAATTACCGTGCACAAGGACTATTCCCCATCGGGGTGGTGGACCTGGGCAATCAGCTGCGAGGCCAGCGAGAAGCCGACGCGGCGGCGGAGACGGTCGCACGGTTCGAGAAAACCTTGCCCCACTCAGGTGTGATCAAGAACTGGAAGTTCCTCGCCGAACCGGAATCCGGGCGGACTGCAGTCCTGTGCGCGACCAACGGTGAGGTTCTGCGTGTTTCGCGGTTTCTCACCGAGCAGGGAGTGGATCACGTCGTCCGTCGACAGGCCAGGGACTTCGGCGCAGCACGGTGGATCGCGGGCGTCTTCGAAGACTTCGCCGGGCCGGAGGTCGACCGGGACAGTGTCCAATCGGTGATCGAGAAGAAGCTGGCACAGCGGCTCCGTGAGGAGGCGTGGTACCTGCTGAAGGGAGCCGAGGGGCGTTCCCGCACGATGTACCAGCTGAACCTGCCGCGTGTGCGCAGTCTGATTGCCACAGGTTCGATTCCACTGACGCTGACCGAACCCGATGAATCCCGGGTGATCGTGTCGACGATTCACCGCGCCAAAGGGCTTGAGTTCGAACGCGCCTTCTTCGTGCACCCGAACAGTCCAATGGGCGATGAGAACGAATGGCCGGCACTGCGGCAGAAGTACGTGGCACTGAGCCGTGCTCGCGATGAGGTGGCAGTCCTCGATATACCCACCGGTTGGATGTGGTTCGACAAACGCAACGGACGACAACGAGAGCGCCGCAAGAGCAAGCAGGGCAAGAAGTACAGCGCAGCAATCGAGTTCGGGTCCGGGGATGTGCTCTCCGGACGGCCATTATCCGGAGACGCCGCCCGCGTGCGTGACATGCAGTTATCCCTGACGGATGCGTCGCCGGGTGAACCGGTCACCGGAGTTGTAGAGCCCGTGTACTCGACAGACGATGTGCCGGTCTTCGTTCTGCGGACCGAGGCCGGAGACGAGCTGGGTATCACGAATGAGTGGTTCGGACGTGCTGTTGCCGACGAGTTCGGCTATCGCTTCCGCGATGGCTGGGACGGCGCCGTGATCGAGGGTCTACGCCTGGTTGCGGTGGAAACCGTTGCCGGCGATCCTCGATTGACCGAGGAATCGGGGCTGGGCTCGTCGGGATTGTGGTTGGTGCCCAGGGTTTTCGGATTGGTGACGCCACGCGCGCCGTGAGGATCAGCCGGCGGACTTCCGTCGCCGAAACCGTTCCCGAACCTGCTCGAGCGTTTCACCGGTTCGTTCGAGTCGCCAGTCGCGCCAACCGTTTCGGCTGGACCCCACCGCGTCGGACAGCGCCCCTGAAGGGCTGTCATATTCACGGTTTCCGACAAGTATCCGGCCCGCTCGACCGATCCGAGCTGCGAACGAGCGACCTTTGCGGGGCTGCTCGTGATACACGGTGTCGCCCTCTTCGATGAAGCCGGCGAGCATCAGGTCACTGATGGTCTCCTGGTATACCGCCCTGGTGCCCGTCCCGTCGGCGGTCTCAGGTGATGCGTTAGTGAAGCCCGGGTCGAGGTTCGGCTCGCTCGTGGCCAGGGTATCGACATCTGGTGCCAGGATCGGCACTTCGCCAGGCACCTTCTCGATGTACAGTGTCCCGGCGATCTCACGAAATGCATAGCCGGACAACGGGTCCTGCGTCAAGACCTCCAGGGATCCGCTCTCGGTGGGCGCCATCCGCGACACGCGATCCTCGACCCGTGACACTGCCCCGACCGGAAGCCCTTCGAAGAACTCCTGGATTTCCGTCCACGCCTCGTCGACCCAGGTCGGCTGTTCCGTCGAGGCCTCGTCGTCGACGTCGTGCTCCGGCTCGGCGGTTGTCGGCGAATCGGGGTGTGGCCATGTCCGGCAGAAGCCGCCCGCGAGGCGCGACCCGCGAACAGTGATCTCGACCCCAGAAAGCGATTCTGGGAGTTGCTGGTTCAACGCGAGATCTGAGCCCGACAGGATCGCGCGGCGAGCAGGCCAGTCGGTTGCCCTCGTCAGATCCCGAGACCGCGGGAACAGAGTCAGATTGCCCAGTGCCCCGCGGAGTGTCTCGTCGACGTCGTCGCTCGCAGTCGCGAGCAACACATGCTCCAGAGAGTCGAGATCGGGAATCTGGTGCGCGTCCGATCGCAGGCCGCGCTCGCAGCCGCGCAGCACCATGCGCATTCGGGCGCGTGTGAGGTTCTTGAAGATGGGTGCGGATATCAGTGCGTCCCGGATCTCGGCGTCGGTCGGCCATCGTCCGGATTCGGACGTGTTTTCCAGGAAGAACGTCCGTACGGTGGGTGCGAAGGGCGTGGTACTGCGTTGCAGGATCTTCAGGAGATCGAGCAACATCCGGTTGTAGTTCTTGCTGGTCGATCGCAGCACGGCACGCCGGACAAGCCACGACTCGATATATCCGAAGGCTTCGGCGCGATCCGCCTCATCTGCCCGGCGATCGAGATAAAGCACCACCGGAGACAAGACCGTGGTGTCCAGCGTCTCGGCAGTCTCGAGGAGTCGGTCGTGGGCATCATCACCGGAGCGATCGACGATGCCTCGGTAGAGGTCGCTGCATTCCGCGATCTCCTGCGTCAGTGCGACGAGATCGTCACGTGACATGCCTACGGACAAGTCTTTGAACCGGTTGAACAGGCCGGTGGCCGAGACCTCGTCACCGGTGCGCATGGTGAGGAAGTGGGCAAAGAAGGCGTCGACACGCGTCCTGATCAAGCGCCCCTGCCTGACCTCTTCCTGCCAGAACGGGGTCTCCAAGCGACGCCAGTGATCGTCGAAGATTTGCTCGACGTCGGCGCCGGCTCGCTCGAGTTGCTGGAACAGCGAGTTCTTGACGAGGTCGCTGGGCAGTAGCGGCGTGCCACGGTCGTTGAGGCTTTCAAAGATCACCTGTGCGTTGTCAGAAGCATCGAGCTCGATGACAACAAGCTGGAGACCCTTCCTGAGCGCCTCGACGATTGACCTGAGGGCAGCTCTGTCAGATTCGTTCTCTGTGAGCCATGTGAGTGTCTCCTCATAGAAATATTGGTAGGCATCGCTGAGCCGTGAATCGACTTCGTCGGCTTGCTGTGTCTCATCGACAATTGAGGCGAAAACCACTCGATCACGAAGGGTGGGCCATACCTTGTACGGGGCGAATGCCTCAGTCGAGAGCTGATCTTCATTGGTGACCAGCTTGTTCAGCGTTCTGATGAAGGTCGGTTCAACCTGTGCGGTCGAGAAGGCGTCGCGAACGGCGCACAGCACGACCTGGATCGTGGTGATGCGCTGCTGGCCGTCGATTACTTGCAGCGCTTTGATGTCTCCGGCGTCCTTGTCGCTGGAATCCAGGACCACCGCGCCCAGAAAGTGAGGTTTGGACTGGGGGTCGACTGCAATGGACTCGGCCATGGCGACTATGTCGGCCCACAGCGGTTCCCAGTTGCGCACCCGGTTCCACACGTACGGTCGTTGGAAGACGGGTACGACCAGGCATTGCTCGCCCTCGAACAATTCGCGGACAAGTTTCCCCTCGGCCTTCATGGTGGTGAACCTCGTCAGTGTCAGTTGATCTAATACTTTGATGTTCAAACCTAGCGGACGGCGACGACAGGGGACACGGGACAATGCAGACACTCGGTGATTCGGTTCTGGGCGAGATCACGCGAGTCGGTCCGCTGACGTCCGTTGAACTGGCCGAACGCCTTTCGCAGACCGTGACCGCAGTGCAGAAGGTTCTCCTCGACAACGATCAGGTATTCGTTCAACCGCAGGAAGGCGCAGACGAATGGCGTGTCGTCTCATCGGATGATCTTGCGTCGCGGCTGGGCATGAATCGGCCGCTGCGGCCCTGGCAGGTCGAGGCCTTTCAGAAGTGGCTCGCCGCCGGGCGGTCCGGCGTCATCGAGGCGGTCACCGGCGCGGGCAAGACCGACGTGGGCATCGCGGCCATCGCCGAGGCGCGGCGACGGGGAGTGCCGGCACTGGTTCTGGCCCCTGACCGTGACCTCGTCGATCACTGGCGCAGCACCCTGGAGGCCGCGTTCCCCGGCGTGGAGATCGGTGCACCCGATGGCTCCAAGGCGCTCGCGATTCGCGAGCAGATCGTCGTCACCACGGTCTCCGGACTGGGCAAGCGACACCTGACGGCCTTCCGAGACGCAGGATTGCTCGTCGTCGACGAGATCCAACGACTCGGCGTCGCCGACTACACCGACGTCGTCTTCCCGCGGCAGGAGATCACCGAGAAACTCGGCCTGACGGCGTCCTACGAGTGGTCGAATCCGCAGGCCGAACGGATACTGCGACCCTACTTTGGCGCCCTGATCGACGGCTGCGACTATCGCCGCGCGGTCGATGAGGGGCTCCTCGGTGAGCCTTTGGTACTGACTGTGGGCGTTCGATTCTCGCTCCCCGAGCGGGAGAAGTACGACGGACTCACCGCGCGCATCGACAGGGCCGAACGCAAACTCCGCGACACCGGAGTCGATCTCAGCGGCGGGGTGTACGAGACCGCACGGGAGATCGACTCCGGCACCCTCGTCGGTGAGATCAGCTTTCTGGCGCGTGAATACCTGGAGGCCGTCGACGCCCGCAAGTGGGTGCTGTCGGAGTGCAAGTCCAAAATTGCGGCCGTCGAGGTGATCGCCCGAGGGGTCGCGGACGCACGCCGAACCACCGTCTTCACGGCGTCACACGAGATGTCGGCGGCAATTGCCACGGCCGCCGGCAATTCTGGCGTCGTTACCGATGCCGTCCCGGAGAGCGGCGACGTCGCATTCATGCTCGGCCGCTATGCGAGTGGCTCGGTGGATGTGTTGGCCACCTCCCGGCTACTCGATGACGGCGTCACGGTCCCCACGTCGCAGGTGGGCGTCGTGACGGCCGCTGCCCGTAGTCGTGCACAGATGCTGCAGCGGATGGGTCGCGTGGTTCATCCGGCGGATTGGGCCGGGCCAACCGCGATGGTCGTGGTCTATGTGAACGCGACGGTCGAGGACCCTGATGTGGGTTCGACCGCGGACACCCATCTCGACGAGTTGCTTGCGGTGGCGGCCGAGCGCGATGACCTGGACCCGCGTGATGCTGCGCGGCGTCTGAGTGAGTGGCTCGCACCGATCTCAACGCCAGAAGATGACGCGGAGGTAGATGAGCCGACCACCGTGGTCGAGCCCGCGGTGTGGAATCCGCGGGACGCGATCTTCGATATCTTCGCTGAGCTCGAAGGGATCGTGACCTGGCGTGAACTGCGCGAGCTCTTGCCGGATCTCGAGGTCGAACAGGCCCTCATGCAGGGCTTCGCCGACATCACCTGGATGCGGATCGGTGACGAGACAGTCGGCCTCGGTGGTCGCGGATCGGACACCGTGGACGTTCGGGTTGTTGCGCTTGACGCATTGGCCCAGGTCTTCAACGTCGTCGGGGACGAGTCGTTGCAGCAAGCCGGGATTCAGGACCTGCTGATTGATCGCGATCTGGTACTCGGTTCGATCTCTAGTGCGCGTCTATCCGAGCTGTGGGTGGCGCTTGGTGGTCGGGTAGCCGAGTTGGAACAGACTGAGCAAGAAAAGGATTCGGCACCGGACGAAGCTGTCCAAGTGGGCGATGACGCGCCAGATTCGGCTACTTCGGAGACGCCGGCTCCCATCGGGCCGGCGCTTCGTGCCGTGATCCAAGAGATCGAAGCCCAGGGCTGGTCGGCGCGGACGTCCGACGAGTATTCGCGCGGAACACTCATCGTCAGCAATTCGCAGGGGCAGAGCAGGGTGGTCCGAGTACACAGCGGAGCCGGTGGAAGCTGGCGGATCAGCACCCAGGACCAGCACTTGTGGCAGGGGAGTGGGGAACACGACGCAGTGGTCTTCCTCGATCAGAGCGAAATGCCACCCGCTTTCTACATTGCGCCTGTGGGTCCGTACTCGAAGCGAGTGAAGCATGTCATCGATGCCCGGGCCAAGAGCAGTCCTCGGGAACGTCACGAGGCCCATATCAATATCGAAGCCTGGGTCGTCAAGGATGGACTCGGACGCTGGAATCTCCTGAAGCTGTCGGAACCCGAGACCATCTCCACCAGTCCGGAGAAGCCGAGCGGCGTGCCGACGCCCGCAGAGGTGGCTGCCCGTTCCTCCGCGGCTCGCACGGCCTCCACCACAACGATTCCCGTTGAGCCGGAGGCAGAGTCGGAAGACGATCTCGCGCAGTCGGATACCCCTGCTCCGCAGGAAGAACAGGTGCCGGTAGCAACGACACCGGGCTTGGTGTGGGCCGAAGGCCGGTTGCGCGTGGTCCTCGACTACGAGGGATGTCGTGTGGTTGGCTTCTTCGACCCCGAGTCATCGGCGTTGGAGATCGTCCGCGCGCAGGGTGCGGCGTCGTTGTCCGGCAGAACATTCCGCAATCCCGCCGTTGCTGCCGGAACCGTCAAGTCAACAATCTCCAACAAGACCGTGTTCGGTGTCGGCTTCAATGACTGGGTGGTTGATGAGAACACCCGGGAAACGTTGGCGGGGTACCTGACTGAGGCGGACGTGTGACCAGGTATGACGGACTCGTGGATTGCCCAACCGCTTCGCGACGAGTGGCGAAGCTGCGGGTTGCGCCTTCGCCGGCATGCCGACGCGCCGACTGTGGTGGTTCACCAGCGTTGCTTGCGAAATACGACTGCTGAGCTGAGGTAGCCAGGACGCGCATTCTATCCGAGTCAAATTTCAACCCAGCGTCGATAGCGCAGGCGTGACTGCCCCTGTTTGTCGGCTTTTGCCAAGTTGCAAGGCTCGCATAAGAGTTGGATGTTTGTGATGTCGTTTAGACCTCCTTGTGCCAAAGGGATTACATGATCGAAGTGCTCCCGCGCAAGCGAATCCAAGACCCAGGAGAGATTGTGGCCGCACTCCGCGCATCGCCCGCGTTCGCGATGGAAGACGGCTCTCTTGACCCATTGGGGGACATTCTTTCTGCGTAACCTGCCTGACTTGGTGAACAAGTCGGCAGATTCGGGATACACATCCTGTAGACACGCTGATTCGATGTATGCCGATACGAACCCGTTCACCGCCGCCAGGACTCCGCGGTCCGAGAAGAGCACATGAAAAACCTCATCGGCCATGCGTTCTACCAGCTGTGCGTAGGGCTCAGACCACATGAGGTCATTGGTGAAGTAGTCGTAGCAGGCGTTGGCGACCGAATGGTCCTCGTCGATCACTACGCGGCCGCCGATCTGCCGTCGAACGGGCGGGGCGGGCTCTGGAACCTCGAACGGGTCAACTTCGATCCCGTATTCACCGAGCGCGAAGTCCACTGTCAGAACGCGGGTGAACACCGCCACGCCGGTGTCCGGTTCTATGTGAGTGCAATGGATGTGAATCGCCCCGGGTTTGCTGGAGGCTCGGTTAGTTGGTTCCAGCGGTTGCTGGGACCGGGTTCCCA
>NZ_MVPX01000450.1:0-14523 GCF_002043085.1 Gordonia sp. i37
CCCCCGCGGCTGCTGCTGTGCGGCGCCGGAGCCCGCCGCGGTGGCGGGGTCAGCGGCATTCCGGGACGCAATGCGGCGGCGGCCGTACTGGGCTGGTGAGGCACTCCGAGCCCGCCGACCCGCCCGGCCCGTCGGCGCGGGCGGGTACTCTCTACCCCGATGTCTACTGAAGAATTGCTGCCGATCACGACCCGCACGCTGGTCGGATGGTCGCGCACCACCCCCATCGAAGGGCATGTCCTCTCGACGCCGTATCCCGAGGTCATCGCCGAGGCAGTGGCCCGGGTCGCCGACGACAACGCCGACAAACCCGACTACCTCAAGCGTGGCGTGATCGCCCGCGGGCTCGGCCGCTCCTACAACGAGTCGGGCCAGAACTCCGGCGGCCTGACCATCGACATGACGCCGCTGACGCGCATCCACTCCCTCGACGAGGAGACCGGGATCGTCGACGTCGACGCGGGATTGTCGATCGATCACCTGATGAAGGTGGTCGTGCCACGTGGCTTCTGGGTGCCGGTGATGCCGGGGACCCGACAGGTGACCATCGGTGGGGCCATCGCGCATGACATCCACGGCAAGAACCATCACAGCATGGGCAGTTTCGGTGATCACCTCACCGAGATGCAGTTGCTCGTCGCCGACGGTCGGATTCTGACGCTCACCCCCGACGGTTCGTCCGACGATCCCGATGGCAGCATCTTCTGGGCGACGATTGCAGGGATCGGCCTGACCGGCATCGTGCTGCGCGCCAAGATCGCGCTCAAGCGCACCGAGACCGCGTACTTCTACGCCGACACCTTCACCACCAACAGCCTCGACGAGACGATCGACCTGCATCTCGGGCAGCGCTACGAGGACGGTTTCGAGTACGCGTCGGGCTGGTTCGACACCATCAGCGGACCGCCGAAGCTCGGCCGCGGCAGCTTCAGCCGCGGTAACCTCGCCACCCTCGATCAGCTTCCGGACAAACTCAAGCGCGACCCGCTGAAATTCGACCCGAAGCCGCTGATCACCCTGCCGAACATCTTCCCGCGCTACCTCGACAACAAGCTCGACTTCTCGCTGGTGGGAGAGTTCTACTACCGGCTCGGCTCCAACAAACGCAACATCATCGAGAGCCTGCCGCAGTTCTATCACCCGCTGGATCTGATCGCGGAGTGGAACAACGCCTATGGCCGCGGCGGCGGCTACCCGCGTGGCGGTGGCTTCACCCAATACCAGTTCATCGTGCCGACGGGCAACGAGGCCGAGTTCAAGAAGATCATCACCGACATCCAGGCGTCGGGGCACGTCAGCTTCCTCAACGTGATCAAGCTGTTCGGCGACGGCAACCGCGCGCCGTTGAGCTTCCCGTTCCGGGGCTGGAACGTCTGCCTCGACTTCCCGCTGCGCAAGGGGCTCGCCGAGTTCCTCAACGACCTCGACCGCCGCGTGATGGAGATGGGCGGACGCCTCTACACCGCCAAGGATTCGCGGACCTCTGCCGAGAGCTTCCACAAGATGTATCCCGAGATCGATTCGTGGATCGCGACCCGGCGGGCGATCGACCCGAACGGTGTGTTCATGTCCGACATGGCGCGCCGCCTCGAACTCGCCTGATCCCACTCCCCCACAACAGCTTTCCGTAGCTGTCGACACCAGAGAGATTCGTTCATGTTCAACGCCGTTGGCGCCCCGCAATCCATCCTCGTCCTCGGTGGCAGTTCCGAGATCGGACTGGCGATCGCGGGTGAATTCCTCAAGCGCGGCCCGGCACGCGTCGTCTTGGCCGTGGTGCCCGGTGACCCGGCCGCCGACGCCGCCGTCACCACCGTGAAGTCGGCCGGCGCCACCGAGGTCGAGGTGATCGACTTCGACGCTCTGAAGCCCGAGACCCACCCCGAGGTCATCGACAAGGCCTTCGCCGGCGGCGACATCGACCTGGCGATCGTGGCGGCGGGCGTGCAGTTCGACGACGAGGCCGTCTGGCAGGATCACAAGAAGGCCGTCACCGAGGTGACGATCAACTACACCGCCGCCGTCAGCGTCGGCGTCCTACTCGGCGAGAAGTTCAAGCAACAGGGCCACGGCCAGATCGTCGCCATGAGTTCGGTTGCCGGCGAACGGGTTCGGCGCTCCAACTTCCTCTACGGCTCGTCCAAGGCCGGACTCGACGGGTTCTACCTCGGTCTCGGTGAGGCGCTCGCCCCGTCCGGTGCCCACGTGCTGGTGGTTCGGCCCGGCCAGGTCCGCACGCGGCTGTCGGCGAATGTTGCCGAGGCTCCGCTCACGGTCAACAAGGAGGACGTCGCACGCGCCGTCGTCGCCGGCGTCGACGCCCACAAGGAGATCATCTGGGTGCCAGGGCCGTTCCGGTTCATCATGATGGGGCTGCGCCACGTGCCGCGGAAGGTGTTCCGCAAGCTGCCGGTGTAGTTCACGGGTCGGCTCGTCGGGTCGCGGTGGCCCGCATCAAGTACCAGCCTGCCACCGCGGCGCACCCCGACACCACCAGCAAGGCGCCGAAGGCGACCTGAAATGCGTTCTGCGGGTCGGCTACTCGCGTCGCGATGAGCACGGCGAAGATCGCGCCGCCGAACGAACCACCCACCCGTTGCAGCACGTTGACCTGCGTGACCCCGTCGGGAAGCTGATCGGTGCGCACCGCCTTGTACGCGGCCACGCCGGCCGGCATCGCGGTGAGCGAGACGGCCGCACCGAACACCACGAGCAGGGGCTGCACGACGACCAGCGGCGCGGTCGTCGGCAACACCGTCAACGCGCCACTGCCGACCATCGCAAGGAATCCGCCTGCCAGCGCGACCGGCCCGGGACCGTATCGATCGATCCAGCGACCGGTGAACGGCGCGCACACCGCGGTCGCCAGTGCGGCGCCGAGCAGGTTGAGTCCCGTGGCCAGCGCATCGAGGTCTCGGGCCAATTGGAAGTACAGCGTGAACACCAGTCCGCTGCCGAAGACCAGGGCGCCGGAGAACAATGCGGCGACGCTGCCCACCCGGAAGCCCCGCACGCCGTAGAGCGACAGATCCATCAACGGATTCTCGGCGCGGCGACTGACAACGACGAAGGCCACCAGGATCACCACCCCGGCGGCGAGCGCGGCACCGACGGTCGGCGTCAGCTTCCCGGCGTCGCCCCACTGCGTCATCCCGAACATCACCAAGGGCAGACCCGCCGTCGCGAGAATCACCCCGGACCGGTGCAGGCGAACCGCCGGTGTGGCCACTCCATGGGGAATCATCCTGCGCCCCAACACAACCCCGACCACGCCGATCGGGAGGTTGATCACGAACAACCAATGCCACGACAATCCCGTCAGGATCAGCCCACCCACGAACGGGCCGAGGGCCGGTGCGGCACCCACCACGATCCCCAGGGCACCCATCACGCGGCCGAGCCGCTCGGGCCCGACCGCTTGACCGAGGATCGTCTGACCCGCGGGAATCAACACCCCACCGGCGAGCCCCTGCAGCACTCTCGCGGCGATGAGCAGGCCGATGCCGGGCGCCAGGGCGCACAGCGCCGATGCCACCGTGAAGGCGGCCAGCGCGTTCAACCAGATCACGCCGGTGCCGTGGCGACGGGCCAGCCAGCCGGCCACCGGCAACGAGAGTGCCAGTGCCAGAAGGTAAGCGGTCGCGACCCACTGCGTCTGCGACAGCGGCGCACCGAGATCGGCACCGATGTCGGCCAGGCCGACGTTGACCACCGACACATCGAGGCCGGTGGCGAACGCACCGAGCACGATCACCCCGCACAGGCGCCTCGTTCGTCGGTCGAGCCGGGAGTCGGAAAGCATTGCCGCACCGTCTGACCCGCGTCTCATGCCAGCGCCGGCGCACGCAGCGGGCGCAGGGCCAGCGACCACTGGAGGAGTTCGTCGAGCATGCGCTCGAAGAGGCGGACGTGCCGCTCGCCGGGCTGCACCGTTCCGGGCTCGGAGATGTCGTCGAAGGCGAAGTCGGTGAACAGATCGAGGGCGACCTGGCTGCGCACACACGCCACCTTCACCTCGGCCAGGGTCAGCCGCAGATGTTCGACCGCCCGGACCCCGCCGTTGAGCCCGAAGCTCACGAAACCTGCAGCCTTGTCGTGCCATTCGGCGTACAGATAGTCGATCGCATTCTTCAGCGCCGGGGTCAGCGAGTGGTTGTACTCGGGGGTGACGATGATGAACCCGTCCGCCGCGGCGATCGCGTCGGCCCACCGTCGGGTGTGGTCGTGCCGATAGTCACCGATCGCTGCGGGTTGCGGCTCGTCGAGGAGGGGCAGGTCGAACTCGGCGATGTCGATGATCGACACCTCGGCACGACCGGTCAGCGCCTCGCGAGCGAGATACGCCGCCCATTCGGCGACCAGATACGACCGTCGTCCCGGGCGCGTGCTCCCGACGAGAACTGCCAGGCGTAGCGGTTCCGAGTCCGACTGCTGTGTGGAGAGTGGTGATGTCATGACCCCAAAGTACAACGATCATTGCACTTAGTGCAATGTTGATTGCACTTTCGATCGGTGGGACCATGTTGCGATGCGAGCAGACAAGCAGCGGGCGCTTCTCGACGGGGCGCTACGCGTCTTCGCCCGTGATGGTTACAGCCGCGCGAGCATCACCGACCTCGCAGCCGAGTCCGGGGTCTCGACGAGGACCATCTACAACCAGTACGGCGACAAGGAATCACTGTTCAAAGCGGTGATCCTGGACAGCGCCACACGGGTTGCCGAACTGCAGATCGCCACGGCCGACCGCCTCCTGGGCCGGATCGTCGAGCCGGAAGCAGATCTGATCGCCTTCGGTCGCCAATGGTCGACGACGGATCCTGCGGTGGAGACCCATTTCGCGATGGTCCGCCAGATCAACGCCGACGCCGCGCACATCGCGCCGGAGACGTTGCGTGCCTGGCGCGACGCCGGGCCGATGCGGGTCCGACATGCGATCGCCGAGCACCTCCGTCGTCACGCCGATGCCGGCATGTTCGCCATCGACGACGCCGACATCGCCGCGCTGCAGCTGATCATGCTCACCGCGGGGAGCGTGCAGGAACTCCCGGCAGTCCGCGGTCCGGGCGACCCGGACACCGTCATCCGTGCCGGGGTCCGCACGTTCCTCGCGGCCTACGCCGCTCGGCCGCCGGGTGAGACACAGACCTAGCAGACAGACATCTGCGCGATCAGGCGCCGCAGCCGGGTGATCCGTGACCTGAGCGGCACCACGTCAACTCCGAGCCGGTTTCACCGAGACCCGCCGTGACCAGGATCTCCGTGCCCGCGGAATCGACTGTCGGCGTTGCGGTGAACGTCTGGCCGGTGGCCATACCGCCGACGCCGGCGCCCGACCTCTCGATCAACCCGGTGAACGTCGCGGTGATCACGCCCCGGTCGATGGTCCAGGTGAATCCCCATTTCTCGCCGTCGACGGCGTTGGCACCCAAGAACACCGACCCGGTGGTGTGGTCGCCGTTGAACGTCAACGAACTCTCGTGACGCTGCCAGGCTCCGAGGTAGGCCGACGCACCGATGCCGTGACCCGGCGGAAGGGGGGTGGTGGTCGGCGGTCGGGTGCCGACGGGAGACGCCGGCGCGTCCCCGGTGGTGGTGTCGACCGGACCGGTGGCGATGGTGCTGGTCGCGACGGTACCGGTCACCGGTGCCGACGCACGCGTGGTCTGTGTCGCGGTCACGGTGACCACACTCGACGCCGACGACCCGGTGCCGGTGTCGGCACACCCGGTCACCAGCGGTAAGGCCGCCACGGCGGCCACGACTCCTACCCACACCCAACGGTGGCGCATGACGAACCCCTGTTCCTTGGCCGAGCAAAGTTGCGGACAAGGATGTGATCGCCGTCATGACCAGGCCGGTTACCGTGGTCGGCCGGTTGACCGACCACGCGGGACCCGGCGGCGTGGACCCTCAGGGCGCGCGCCGCTCCCACGCCTGATGGAGCAGGTCGTCGACGAGCGCGTCGTCGGCGACGTCGAGATCGACCTCGAGAGCGGAAAGCTTTTTACCCCAATAGAACTCGCGACAGGAGTCGGGATGACTCACCGCCTCCGAACGGATGCCGTGCTCATCGAGCATGACGCGCAACCGATTCGACGTCGGCAGGGGGGCGATGATCCTGCCGCCGAACCGGAACGACGGGAAGCCGTGGTGGTCACGCTCGACCACATCGGGGAGGGCGAGCGCGAGGTCGCGGACAACGCTCTCGGCGGTCACGGGCCCTCCAGCGGGGTGTGGAAGTACCAGAGGTGCCCCTCGAGGTCTCGCACGCCGTATTCGCGCACGCCATAGGGCTGGTCGGTCGGTTCCGCGACGATCGTCGCGCCGTATTCGCGGGCCCGCTCGTGGTGCGCGTCGACGTCGTCGACGGCGATGACGACCATGCTGCTGACCGCACCGAGCTCGCGCGGGGATCGGTAGCCCTCACCACTGGGGTGTAACCACAACGCCTGGTCTCCGGCGTAGACCTCGGCGTGTACCGCCGTCCCGTCCGGGGAGCGTTCGATCGGCCCCCCGGTCAGTCCGAACGTCTCGATCAGAAAGGCGTGTGCCGCAGGCAGGTCGTCGTAGACGAGCAGCGTGGTGGTGCCGCGAACCGGTGAATCGAGCATGGTCATCTCCTCCATGATGGTGAACAGGTCGTCGGACGACGCCTGTCCGGAGCTGTCGATCACGCGCGTGATCGCCCGCAGGTGTGTGCTGAGCCGTGCGGTGGCCGCAAGGGCACGCTCTGTCTCCGCGGCGTGGCGCGACACCATCTCCGCCATGTCCCACTCGGGATCGTCGAGCAGGGCCCGGATGTCGGCGAGCCCGAACCGCAGCCGCCGCAGCGCCAGGATTCGGTACAACCGTGCGACGTTGTCGGGGTCGTAAAGCCGGTGCCCGCGCGAGGTCCGCCCGGAGGGTTGCAGCAATCCGGACTGGTCGTAATGCCGCAACGTCCGCACCGTGACGCCGGTCAGCTCGGCGAGTTCACCGACCCGCCAACCGTGCTCACTTGCGCCGGGGGGCGTCGAACCGGTGGTGCTCGTGCGGGTGGTCGCCATGGATACGAAGACTAGAAGCTGACGCCGCGTCCGATGCAAGCCTCGACAGTGAGCATTTACCGACGCCGTCGGCGTCCGGGTACCGGCGCTACTGCTAGAACTGGTGGCGTGACGTCAACGCAGAGCCCGGCCACCGACGCCCCCCGACCGCCCGCGGCCGCGGCCCGTCGCCACGCGAATCCGCACGTCATCACCGTGATCGAACTGGTCGTGGCCGTCGTGATCGGCGGAGTCGTCGCAATGGTCGGACTCAAGGTGATCGACGCCGTCCAGTGGCCCGCGTTCAATTCGTCGAACGTCACGCGCGCGTTGACCACCGTCGGTCAGGTGATCGCGGTGCTGCTGCTCGTGGGCGCGGCGATCCTGTATCGCTACGGCCGCTCGCGATGGCTGACCACGCTGGTGTCCACGGTCGGCGTCGCCGGGCTGGTCACCGCCACCCTCGGCATGCCGCTCGGCGCGACCCGGCTCTACCTGTTCGGCCTCTCGGTCGATCAGCAGTTCCGCACCGAGTACCTGACCCGCATGACCTCGAGCCCGCATCTGGCGGACATGACCTACGTCGACCTGCCGCCGTACTACCCGGCCGGCTGGTTCTGGTGGGGTGGGCGATTCGCCAACGCGATGGGCCAGCCCGGATGGGAGGCCTACAAGCCGTGGGCGATCCTGACGATCGCGGTGGCCGCCGCGATCGGCGTGGTGCTGTGGAACCGGATGCTCGGCGCCGACCGGGGCGTGGCGGTCGCATTGGCGGTCACGGTGACCACCCTGATGCAGGCCTCCCCCGAACCGTATGCGGCGGTGCTGATCCTGATCGGCATCCCACTGCTGATCCCGATGATGTACGGGTTGCGCGGACGCGGGCGTCTCGCCGACGGCCCATCAGGGCGGCTGCGTTCGGGGACCAGTTGGTGGGCGGTCGTCGCGGGCGGGGCGTTCCTCGGACTGTGCGCCGCTTCCTACACGCTCTATGCCGGACTGTTCGCCGGGGTTGCGGTCCTCATGGCGCTGGTGGTGATCGTCGTCGGTTGGCGTGGGGTGGCGAACAAGGCCGTTGCCGCACAGGCGGTTTCCGCGGCCAGGCGGAGCCTGGTCATCGCGGTGGCGGTGCGGCTGATCGTCATGGCGGTGATCTCGGGTCTGATCGCGCTGCTGGTGTGGACGCCGTATCTGCTGGCGCGGCTGCGCAACGAACCGTCGAGCGGGGGCACCGCCGAGCACTATCTTCCCGGTCGCGGGTCGGTGCTGCCGCTGCCGATGTTCGAGTTGAGTCTGACCGGCGCGATCACGATGATCGGACTGCTGTGGATTCTGCTGCGGTTCCGGCAGCGGACGGTGGCACTGACTTTCGGGATCACCGTCGTCGGCATCTACCTGTTCTGCCTGTTGTCGATGCTGCGCACCGCCACCGGCTCCACCCTGCTCTCCTTCCGCCTCGAGCCGATCCTGATCGCGGTGCTCGCCGCCGCTGGCGTGCTGGGCGTCGTCGATCTCTCGCGCTGGGCGGTCGGGCGCTTCGGCGACATCCGGGTCGTCATCGGTGTGGTGGCGGCGATCGCGGCCGCGGCCATGGCGCAAGGGATTCCGGACTATCTCTCCAACGAGATCAACACCGCCTACACCGACACCGACGGCTTCGGGCAGCGCGCCGACCAGCGTCCGTCAGGCGCCGAATCGTTCTTCCCGCAGATCGATCGGCTCATCACCGAGCAGACCGGGCGACCGGCCACCGACAACGTGGTGCTCACCGCCGACTACGGCTTCCTCTCGGTCTACCCGTACTGGGGATTCCAAGGGCTGACCTCGCATTACGCCAATCCGCTCGCCGAGTTCGACAAGCGCGCCGCGACCATCGAGAAGTGGACGCAGGCAACGACTCCCGACGAGATGATCGACCAGCTCGAGCATTCGCCATGGCGGGCGCCCAACGTCTTCCTGTTCCGCTATTCCGCGGGCGGATACACGCTGCGGCTGGCGCAGGACGTCTACCCCAACGACCCGAACGTCAAGCGCTACACGGTCACCTTCGACCCCAAGGCCTTCGCCGACCCACGGTTCGAGGTCACCGAGGTCGGGCCCTTCGTGCTGGTCGTGCGGAGGTGAGGCCATGATCATGCCGGCCGAGAAGATGGTGATCAGCCGGGTCGACGGCGCGTCGTCGACCGCTTGGTTCGTCGGCACGGCAGCCGTCAACTGGGTTGTTCTGCAGGATGATTCCGGAGTGACCCTGATCGATGGCGGGTATCCGCGTCAGGCGGCCCTGGTCGAGGAGTCGATCACGAAGGTCGGTGCGAGCCCGTCCGACATCCGGGGTGCACTGCTCACCCATGCCCACGTCGATCACATCGGCGGGCTGGTGAGTCTGGCCGCGCGTCATGGCTTTCCGGTTTTCGCCGACCCGGACGAGGTGGGCCACGCCCGCCGCGACTACTTGCAGCAGGCGTCGCCGGCCGCCATCGCATCGGTCGCCCATCGGCCGCGCGTCTGGCGCTGGCTGGCCGAGGTCGTGCCGCTGGGTGTGTTGAGCCGCAAGGGCATCGGGACGACACAGCCCTTTGCTCACACCTCGGATCTGCCGCGTCCGCTCGATCTGCCGGGCGCGCCGGTGCCGGTGGCGTCGCACGGGCACACCGACGGTCACAGCGCCTACCTCGTCGCCGACGGGGCGGTACTGGTGTCCGGGGATGCACTGGTCAGTGATCACCCGATCTCGGGAGTCTCTGGCTGCCAGTGCATCCCCGACGTTTTCCAGCACGACGTGGCCGCCGCCCGGCGCAGCGTCGAGGCGTTCACGACACTCGATGCGACGGTGCTGTTCCCCGGCCATGGGCCGCGTGTCGACGGCTCGGTGGCCGAGATGGCACGAGAGGCGTTGTCGCGCCAGAGGTTGTCGCGCTAGGGATTGTCGGAGCCACCTTCGGCGAGCTCCTTGATCGTCGTCAGGCGGCGCTCCCATCCGCGGGCGATCACCTCGAGGCTGCGAGCCACCTCGGAGAGCCGTGCGCCGACGGCCTCGTAGCGCACCTCGCGGCCCACCTTGACCGGCTCGACGAGCCCCGCGTCGGTGAGCACCTTGAGGTGTTTGGCGATGCCCTGCCGCGAGATCGGGAGTTGGGTGGCCAGCGCCGACGCCGACGCCGGGCGCCGGCCGAGTTCGACGAGCACCTGCCAGCGGGTGTCGTCGGCGAGCGCCGCGAACACCTCGACCGGCGCCGGGCGGGTGGAACTCTGGTCAGGCACGCGAATGTTCCTCGGTGAGAGCGGCTCTGGCCAACTCGAGTTCGAATCGCCAACCCTCGGTGTGATCCTCCAGCCGCGACCGGCGATTGACATCGGACTCGTCGAGCGAGGCGAACCCACTCTCGGCAACCTTCACCTCGACACCGGAATCGGTGGGAGTGAGCCAGAATTCGACGAGCGTGAAGGTGCTCGACGGATCGTCGGCGTCGATGAGCCAGCGGAATGCGGCGTAGCGGGGCTCGTCGAGTTCGACGATCCGCATCGAGAAACTGCCCTGCACCGGGTCGACGACGGTGGTGATGCCGTCGCGGGTCTCGATCCGATGCTCGGTGAGGGTCTTGTCGTTGATGTACCAGCCGGGTTCGCTGACGAGATCCCAGACCCGTTGCACGGGCGCGTCGATGAGGACCTGGTGCTCGATGCGGTCGAGGTCGGTGGTGGTCATGAGAGGGCCTTTCGCCGGAGGATTATGTGCAACTCGATAGTTGCACCAATGATCCGGACGCGCAACCCCTGGGTTGCAGTCAGGGTCGGTCGGCGTCGACGATCTCGGCCAGCCGTCGGATGGCGAACTCGTAGCCGCGGATGCCGTAGCCGACGATGATCCCCGCCGCGAGCGGCGAGACGTAGGAGTGATGTCGGAAGGCCTCCCGCTTGTGCACGTTGCTGATGTGCACCTCCATGATCGGCACCTCGGGGATCACCAGCGCATCGGCCAGCGCCACCGACGTGTGGGTCCAGCCGGCCGGATTGATCACGATGCCCGACACCTGACCGCGCGCCTCGTGAATCCAGTCGATCATCTCGCCCTCATGGTTGGTCTGCGCGGCCCGTAACCCGAATCCCACGTCGGCGGCCGTGCGCTCGGCGAGGGCGACGACGTCGGCGAGGGTGTCGGCGCCGTAGATGTCCGGTTGCCGCAAACCGAGGGTGTTGAGGTTGGGCCCGTTGAGCAGCAGGATCGGCAGTCGTTGCGCGTCAGAGGCGGAATCGGTCGACATGAGCGTCAGCCTAGTGCGGTCTCGGCGCGCACAGGCCACCCACTACCATCACTCTTTGTGCCAGCAGCGTTGACGGTCGGGCGAGCGAAGCTCGTAGCAATCATCACGGGCCTGCTCGGCCTCTTTCTCGCGCTCGCGACGCCGTTCATGCCGGTCAACCAGACCACCGCGCAGATCACCTGGCCGCAGGACGGTCAGATCAATTCGGTTACCGCACCCCTGATCAGCTACGTCCCGATCGACCTCGACGTCAGCGTGCCGTGTTCGGCGGTCGGCGAACTGCGCGGCGGGCAGTCGGTGCTGTTGTCGACGACGCCCAAGGGGGCCGAGAAGTCACCCGAGCGTGGCCTGTTCATCCGGAAGACCGGCGCCGCGACCGATCCGGCCGACAAGCAGACCGTCGAGGTCGTCAATCGCAACGTGCCGCTGGTGTCGGCAACCGTCGCGCAGATCAATACACAGAGCTGCCGCGACATCGTCGTGCACGCCGACTCCGACGAGGTGACCGCCGAATTCGTCGGGATGACCAACGACAAGGGCGAGTCACTGTCGGGCACGACCAGCGACCGCGACCTCTACACCTCCGATCAGCGCCCGCAGGTCACCGGCCTGTTCACCGATCTGACCGGGCCGGCCGCGTCGCTGCCCGGCCTGCACGCCCACGTCACCATCGACTCCCGCTACACCTCCACACCGACGATCCTCAAGTGGTTGGTCCTGATCGTCGGCATCGTGTGCACCCTGCTGTCGTTGATGGCTCTGGCCGCGCTGGATTCGACCGACGAGCGCAAGCACCGTCGGATCTTCCCGGCGCGCTGGTGGCGTCTCAATGTTCGCGACTACGTGGTGTTGATCGCGCTGCTGGTGTGGCACTTCATCGGGCCCAACACCTCCGACGACGGCTATCTGATGACGATGGCCCGCGTTGCGCAGAACAGTGAGTACACCGCCAACTACTTCCGCTGGTACGGCGCTCCCGAGGCGCCCTTCGGCTGGTACTACGAGGCCTTCGGACTGCTCAGCCACGTGTCGGTGGCCAGTCCGTGGATGCGGCTACCCGCCCTGCTGTGCGGCGTGGTGTCGTGGCTGATCATCAGCCACGAGGTGCTGCCGCGGTTGGGCCGGGCGGCCATCACCCGGCCTGGCGTCGCGTGGACCGCGGCCTTCGTGTTCCTTGCGTCGTGGTTCCCGTTCAACAACGGTCTTCGTCCCGAGCCCATCATCTGTCTCGGCGCGCTGCTCACCTGGTGCTCGGTCGAGCGGTCGATCGCGACGGGCCGGCTGCTGCCCGCGGCGCTGGCGTGTTTGTTCGGCGCATTCAGCCTTGCCGCCGGACCGACCGGATTGCTGGCCGTCGCCGCGTTGATCGCCGGCGCCAGACCGATGATCCTTGCGCTCATCAAGCGGGCCCGCGTGATCGGCAACGGGTGGCGATCGTTCCTCGCGTTGCTCGCCCCGATACTCGCGGCGGGAACCTTCGTCATCTTCGTGGTCTTCTCGAATCTGACGCTGCGTTCCTTCCTGGATTCGTCGAAGATGAAGTCGGCGCTCGGGCCGTCGCTGCACTGGTACAACGAGATCGACCGCTACTCTTCACTGTTCGCGTTCTCCGCGGACGGCTCCATCGCCCGACGCTTCGCCGTGCTGGCGATGATCCTCGGGATGGTCGTCTCGGCGGCGGTGCTGATCCGCAAGTCCCGCATCCCCGGCACCGCGATCGGTCCGACCCGACGAATCGTCGGAATCACGTTTGCGTCGTTGGTCTTCCTGATGTTCACGCCCACCAAGTGGACCCACCACTTCGGCGTGTTCGCCGGTCTCGCAGCGGCATTGGCCGCCATCGCCGCGATCGCCGCCAGCCAGAGCGCGATGCATTCGCGCCGCAACCGCACGCTGTACGCGGCGCTCGTGTTCTTCATCGTCGGACTCGCGTTCGCCAGCCCCAACTCGTACTACTACTCCTCGGCATGGGGAATGCCGTGGGGCGTCGATCAGCCGACCATCGTCGTGCGTCTGGGCACGTTGTTCCTGGCGATCGCACTGCTGTTGTTGTTGCTGGCGTTGTGGTTCCACTTCCGTGAACCGTTCACCGGCACCGATCCCGACGCCGAACCGGACGACCAGTGGAAGTCCGAGAAGCATCCCTGGTATCGGCGCACTTGGCACTCCCTCGCCGGGGCCCCGCTGGCCTGGGTGGCCGCACTGGTGGTGGTCTTCGAGCTCGTCACCGCCGCGTTCGCCGGTATCCACCAAAGTGATTCGTACTCGGTACCCCGCTCCAACCTCGAAGCGCTCGCGGGCAAGCAGTGCGGCATGGCCGACAAGATCTGGGTGGAGGAGAACCCCAGCAACTACGAATTGTCGCCGGTCGACAAGACACTCACCGATCCGCTCGCCGGCCCCGCGACCCAGCCGGCGTCGTCGACGGAGCCGGCGACGAGCGGCTTCGGCCCCGACGCCGTGCCCGAGGAACTCGATACCAAAACCCCTGCGGGCGCACTCGGAGTGCTCGCCGGAGACGCCGCGGCCGACCCCGATGTGTTGATCGCCAACGCCGGTGGCACCGGTGGTGGTGAGGAGACCACGCCGGGTGTCAACGGCAGCCACGCCGCCCTACCCTTCGAACTCGATCCGTCGAAAACCCCGGTGTTGGGGAGCTATTCGAAGGATGACCAGACACCTGCGCACCTGACCTCGGGCTGGTACACGCTGCCGACGGACTATCGGGATCACCCGCTGGTGACCTTCTCCATCGCCGGGCAGTTCGACAATCCGCAGGATCTGGTACTGGAGTACACCACCGGCAAGATCGGGTCGACCACCCGCGATGCCGACCTGTCGGCGACCGGATCGGTGAACATGATCGACCCCGGACCCATGCCCTCGTGGCGCAACGTGCGGGTACCCACCGCGGATCTGCCCGACAACATCACCGCGGTCCGCATCGTCGCCACCGACGACAACCTCGCCTCGGATCGCTACATCATCGTCACGCCGCCGCGCCTGCCGCAGATGCGGACCCTGCAGGACGTCGTCGGGTCCACCGCCCCGGTGCACGTCGACTGGACCTCAGGGTTGGTGTTCCCGTGCCAGCGGCCGTTCACCCACCACGACGGTGTCGCCGAACTACCGCAGTGGCGCATCGAGCCCGGCGCGGATCTGTCCGCGGCGGTCTCTGCATGGCAGGACGCCTTCGGCGGCGGCCCGATCGGCTGGGAGCAGGTACTGCTCGAACC
>NZ_MVPX01000451.1:0-7067 GCF_002043085.1 Gordonia sp. i37
CCCGGATCTCCCTTGCCCGCGGGTGTGCTGCGGCGTTAGAGTGGCCCGATCATGTGCACACGAATCGCGCTCGTAACCCGCCGCAGCGGGGTCTGATCTGACCGACCCCCCGCTGCGGGGTCGTTGCGCGTTCTCGTCGGTCATCTTCTCTTCGACCGAAACGATGATCCACGATGCACAGCCGTCACCTTTCTCCCGCACCCTGTTCCTGTACCGAGTCGCCCGGCAGCGCGAATCCGCGTTCCCGCGGCCCGCTCACGACGCGACTCCCCCGAGGTATCCGTGAGGAGGCAGACGGCATGACCTGGCAGGAATTCACCGAGATGTACGCCGATACCGGCACGATCCGGCTCGGCTCGCTCTCGATCACCCCCGCACCGGCCGACATGATCGAATGCCGCGCGACGATGGCCTACGCCAACCGCATCATGTCGATGTCGGCCACCGCGACCGGACCGGTCGGCGCGATGACCTCGATCCTGCACGACCTCGGCGCCCCGGTGTCGATCGTCTCGCTGCACCAGCGCCCGACCGATCGCGGGTTCGCGGCGTTCCTGTTGTGCGAGCGCGACGACCGGCAGTGCTGGGCCTACGGCGACGGCGCGACCGGCGACGAAGCCAACGTCAACGCCCTCATCGCCGGCGCCAACCGGCTGCTACCCCGGTAGACGACCGGGCGCCGTTCAGTTCTGCGGATCGAGCGCGGCGATCCGATCCCGCAGTCCGGGCCAGGCCTCACCGAACGCGGGATGCAGCGGCAACTCGTCGACGTCGGCCTCATCGACCCAGCGCAGTTCCGCCGATTCGCCGTTCGCGATGGTCCGCACGGGTTCGTCGATGTCGGCGATGACGGTCGTATAAGTCCAGCCGCCCTTGGCGCGGTGGGTGACCAGCGCGGCGACCACCTCGACGTCGGCGGGGTCGAGACCTGCTTCTTCCTGCGCTTCGCGCAGCGCGGTGTCGATGGCGCTCTCGTGCGAGTCGCGCGCACCACCGGGCAGTCCCCACGTGCCGCCCTGGTGCGACCACACCGCGCGATGTTGCAGCAATATCAGTGTGCGGCCGTCGGGTTGCAGGGTGCGCAGCAGTAATCCGGCCGCCCCGTTGACACCCCAATACCGTGACCCATCGGTGTCGATGACCCAGCCGTCCCCGTCTCCACGCACCGCGACTCCTGACGCCGACCGACGATCCGGGCTCTCCGGGATTCGCCGCCGACCTCCACCGTATGTGAGTGGGGCCACCAGGGCCAGGTTCGCCGAAACACCACCGCGTGGTGAGGCCGAGGTCACGTGCGCGCGGTTAGGGTGGAAACAGACCGGCACCGAAGAGGCGATAGACCCGAGGGGGCCACGTCGTCGCTTCGGACGGGGATGCCGGGGCGAGGACAACGACACGAACGACCGACGAGCCAGAAGGGATCGTGTGGTGACCGGCCAGGCATCTCCCGTGCGGACGGTGCTCACCCGTGCGGGCAAGACCATCCGGCCCAACGCGTCGTCGCCACCCATCCGTCAGGTTCTCGCCGACCGCCGCGAGCTGATGTCGCTGGGCCGCACCCGAACCCAATCACCGTTGGCCACGATGCGCCACTACGCGGGCACCACCCCCGGGAAGCTGGTGATGATCGGGGTGGTGCTCGTACTCGCCATCCTGGGCGTGGGCTGGTACGGATCCACCGTGCTGCAGGATCGCACCAACGCGCTGAAGAACATGATCGACCAGGGCGAGCCGCTCGCCGAGGCCTCACAGGTGCTCTACAGTTCGCTGTCGATCGCCGACGCCTCGGCCAACTCGGCGTTCATCTCCGGTGGCCTGGAGTCCCCCGATCTGCGTAGCCGTTATTCGAATGCGCTGGCCACCGCGTCGGCGTCATTGATGAAGGCCGCAGGCACCTCGGGGGCGCCCGGCGAGGACACCGACGACGACGATCGCGCAGTCAACGCCGACCTGCAGACCCTGGCGACGACGATCCCCGTCTACAGCGGACTCATCGAGACCGCGCGCACCAACAACCGGCTCGGCAACCCGGTGGGCAGCGCCTATCTCGGGCAGGCGTCGGCGGTGATGCACGATCAGATCCTGCCCGCGGCGCAGCGCCTCTACGAGCGCCGATCCGACGCCATCGCCGATCCCCAACGCACCCTGACCATCCCGCCCTACGGGGTGTATTTCGGGTTGCTGGTCCTCGCGCTCGCGCTGATCGGTACCTCGCGGTTCCTCACCAAACGCACCCGCCGTCGCTTCAACATCGGGGTGGTCGCCGCGTTGACCGCGATTCTCGGCGGACTGGTCTGGCTGTTGGTGTCGGGGCTGGCGTCGGTGGCCGCCACCAATTCGGCGAAGACCGACGGCGCCGACCCGCTGCGGCAACTGACCGAGGCCCGCATCCTCACCCAGCAGGCGCGTTCGGCCGAGACCTTGTCGCTGGTGCAGCGCACCGATCAGTCCGATCTCGATCAGACCTTCTCCGGCGCCACCGCCGGTATCAGCACGATCCTCGCCGACCTCGGTGGTCAGACGAGTTCTGACGCCGGCGCGTTGACCACCACCCAGGTGCGGTCCATCACGACCGCCCTCGATCAGTGGCGCGAGTCCGATCAGCAGACGCGCGCGGCCATCGAGCGCGGCGACTTCGCGCAGGCCAGAACGCTCACCATCGGCGCGGACCCGCAGAGCACCGCGAGCAGTTACGCCGCGGTCGATTCATCGCTCACCGACGCCATCACCACCACCCGGACGTCGTTCCGCGACGACATCAACACCGCTCAGCGGGTCATCGGGTACACCGGGTCGGGGATTCTGGTGTTGACCGTGTTCGCCGCCGTGGCATTGGCTCTCGGCCTGGTGCCGCGGGTTCGGGAGTACCGATGAGGCGCCGGGCAGTCCACGGCCGCGGTGGCGTCGTCGCGGCCGCGCTGCTCGCGTGCGGCCTGCTCACCACCGGTTGCGTCACCTTCACCGCACCCGACTCGCCACCGCCCGCGGCGCAGGCCATCACCCCGACTCCGCCGGGTGCGGAAACCGAGACGACCACCGAACCGGTCCCCGACGCCGACGCGTGCAACGCGACGGCCAGCCTGCGACCGCCCGATCCGATGCCGGAGCCCAAGCAGATGCCGCCGGGCAGCACCATGGCGGCGATCGCGGCGCGCGGGCGACTCATCGTCGGCACCGACATCGGCTCCAACCCGTTCAGCTTCCGTGACCCGATCAGCGGCGACCTGCAGGGTTTCGACGTCGACCTCGCGCGCGAGGTGTCGCAGGCGATCTTCGGCGACCCCAACCGCATCGAGTTCCGGGTGCTCAGCTCCAACGATCGCATAGACGCGCTGCGCAGCGGGTCGGTGGACATGGTGGTCAAGACCATGTCGATCACCTGTGACCGGTTGGCGTCGGTCAGCTTCTCGACCCCGTATTACATTGCCTCGCAACGCATACTGGTGCTGCGCAACTCCGGCATCACCGATGTCGACGGGCTGGCCGACAAGCGGGTGTGTTCGGCCCGCGGGGCCACCTCGATCGGACGGATGCAGGCCGAGCAGCCACGTGCCAAGATGATCACGACCGTCACCTGGGCCGACTGTCTGGTGATGTTGCAGCAAGGTCAGGTCGACGCCGTCACCACCGACGACGCGATCCTCGCCGGCCTCGCCGCACAGGATCCATGGGTGCAGATGGTGGGCCCGGGGTTCGGTTCGGAGTACTACGGCATCGGGCTCCCCCAGGGGCACGACGACATGGTGCGTTTCGTCAACGGCGTGCTCGCGCAGGCCGTGGCCGACGGTCGCTGGTATGCCATCTACAACCGATGGCTGAGCAACATCGGCCCCGGTTACGTTCCACCACAAGCGATTTATCGGGACTGAGCGACGATGACCGAACACGACGACCGCACCGACGCCGAGGTCGGCACGCAACGGGTGGACCCAGCCGACCTCGATATCGGTACGCAGCGAGCCGATCTCGGTGACCTCGACGTCGGTACGCAGCGAGCCGATCCGGCCGACCTCGATCCCGGCACCCAGCGGGCAGATCTCGCCGCGCTCGTCGACACGGGCATGACCTCGTCGGGTGGCCGCACGACCACCTCCCCGGTGACGGGCTCCACCGATCCCGTCGTGCGGTCGGGGCCGGTCATCCCCACCGAGGCGCTGGCCTCGGTGGGCCACACCCGGCGCCTGGTACCCAAACGCCGTCCGCAGGTACATGATCGGCGGCTCGGTACCGGGCTGGTCGAACTGCCGAAGGTCGTCGACATCGAGCCCGCCGACGCCGTTCTGGACTTTCCGGTCATCCCCGAGGGCAAGCGCACCTGCTGGCGATGTGGGCGTCCGGTGGGTCGCAACGACGGCGAGGGTGCCGGAGATCTCGCCGGCACCTGCCCCCACTGTGGTGCCCGCTATTCGTTCGTACCCGGCCTGGCGCCGGGGACCGTGGTCGCCGGCCAGTACGAGATCGCCGGCGCCATCGCACACGGCGGGCTGGGATGGATCTATCTGGCGATCGACCGCAACGTGTCCGACCGTCCCGTCGTCCTCAAAGGCCTTCTCAATTCCTCGGATTCGGAGGCGCAACAGGTCGCGTTGGCCGAGCGGCAGTTCCTGGCGTCGGTGAATCATCCCGGCATCGTCAAGATCTACAACTTCGTCGAGCACGTCACCGCCGACGACGAGCGTTTCGGTTACATCGTGATGGAGTACATCGGTGGCCAGACCCTCAAGCAGATCACTTCCGCCGGAGCCGATTCCGGCGGTACGCATGCGGTGATGCCGATCGAGCAGGCGATGGCCTACATCCTCGAGGTGCTACCGGCGATCGGCTATCTGCATTCGGTGGGACTGGTGTACAACGACGTCAAACCGGAGAACGTGATGGTCTCCAGCGACGAGGTCAAGCTCATCGATCTGGGTGCGGTGTCGGCGATCAACGGATACGGGCACCTCTACGGCACACCGGGTTTCCAGGCTCCGGAGATCGTGCAAACCGGGCCGCAGGTGGTCACCGACATCTACAGCATCGGCCGCACGCTGGCGGTGCTCACCCTCGACATGCCGATGGAGAAGGGGCGATATCTCGACGGGCTGCCCGACCCGGAGACCACCCCGGTGCTTGCCGAGAATCCGTCGTATTATCTTCTGCTGCAACGTGCCACGGCCACCGACCCGGCAGAGCGATTCTCCTCGGCCGAGGAGATGACCACCCAGATGCTCAACGTGCTCCGCGAGACCGTCGCGGTACACACCGGGGTGCCGCGGCCCTCATTGTCGACTGTGTTCACCCCGCAGCGCTCCACCTTCGGCACCGATCTCATGTTGGCACCGGTGGACGGCTTCTTCGATCCCGATCTCGCGGCGTTCTACGACCCCGTCGACATCGCCCATGCCCTGCCCGTGCCGTTGGTCAATCCCACCGACCCGGCTGCGGGACTTCTCAACTCGGCAGCGTTGTCCGATCCCCGACAGACCCTTGATTCCATCAATGCGGCACGGGCCGAGGGATTCTCGTCGCTACTGGGTCGACGATCGAACAACGCGCACCCGTCGCTGGAGATCGATCTGGCCGAGGCCCGCGCACACCTCGAACTCGACGACGTCGACACCGCACTGTCGGTGCTGCAGAACGTGACCGCGCAGCACGGTGAGTCCTGGCGAGTGGACTGGTACATGGGGATCTGCGCCCTCATGAACGACGAACCCGAGCTCGCCCACGAACGATTCACCGAGGTGCTACAGGCGATGCCAGGTGAGGTGGCCCCGAAACTCGCCGCCGCGGGAACCGCCGAGATCATCGGTCGCTGGCTGACCGACGAGAAGCATCCGAGCGAGGAGGAGCCCGAGGAGTCCCCGGATGCGCGCATCGCCGAGATGTACGACGTGGCCGACCGGCTCTATCACGACCTGTGGTTGACCGACCACAGCATCGTCACCGCCGCTTTCGGTCTCGCACGCCTGGCTGTCGCCCGAGGCGATTTCGACGCCGCCATCGAACCGCTCGACGAGGTCCCGCCGACCAGTCGGCACTACAACACCGCTCGCGCCACCGCCGTCCTCGCCCTCGTCCACGGACGCGCCCCCGAACTCGTACAGAAGCGTCAACTCGTGGAGGCGGCACGACGACTGGAGGCGATGCCGGACTCCGAGCCACGGAAATCGCGTTTGCAACTGATCGTCCTCGGTACCGCGATGGGGTGGATCATGGAGCATCCCGACGAGTCGGGCGAACCCAGCACACTTCTCGGCGTTCCCTTCACCGAGCGCGGACTCCGTGCCGGTACCGAGCGCTCACTGCGCACCCTCGCCCGGCAGATGCGCAACAACCGCGACAACCGTTTCCTCCTCGTCGATCTCGCCAATTACGTTCGGCCCGATAGCCTTTTCTGATCTCGTCGCCCGAGAGGTCGACTCCTTCCCTCTCGATGGTCATGCACCCTCCTCCCCGCTGGTCGAGTAACCCGCCCCACCCGACCGTCGCGAACCCCACTTCCCCGATGGTCGAGGTGCGAGCCGCGTGCGGCGAGCCTCGAGACCCGGTGAGACAACAAGCCTCCCAACCACATCGAAAGCAAGACAAACGAAACCCGGGCCCCTTACCACACCCCTCCGACAGAAAATCAGCACCGAAACACGTTGTCCACAAGCAGAATTGATCAAAATACCCTCTTGCGTCGAACACACTGGCGATGTACACTGGAGTCATCACACCGATCAGCCACCGGGGAGGGGCCCATGATCGACACCACTACAGTCCTCGACGCGGAAACCGTTGACGCCGAAGCAGTTTTCGCCGCCATCGTCACCCAACTCAGCGACCTGCAATGGAATCCGGAGATGACCGGGCCACAAGCCTTCGGCGCGATGAAACAAGTCCTGCTGCTCCGCAATCTGGTTGATCACCACGCCACCACCCTCACCAGTGAGATGGACCGGCTGGGCGTGGCCGACCACAAGACCACCCGACTTCGGGAGTTGTTGATCAGCATGGGTTTCACCCCCGCCGTCGCAAGTCGATACGTGCGGATCTCGGCCACCACCGATGTGGATCTGCTGCTGACGCACGCCGCGGAC
>NZ_MVPX01000452.1:0-1028 GCF_002043085.1 Gordonia sp. i37
CCCCCGCCACGCCGAGATCACCACCGGCACCGCCACCCGCAGCGGACTCTGGGCTCCGGCGCCGATCCGGCACTGAACTCACCGCCGGGGCGCTGCCCCGATGGTCGAGCCCTTCCCGATGGTCGAGGTGCCCGGCACCCCAGGCGCCGGGCCTCGAGACCCGGTGAGAGAACAAGCCTCCCAACCACATCCACCGCCGAAGCGCCAAACGCGAGCCGAATTCGTAGACGCCCCTGCTGCACCAGCCGCGTCCATACGTAGGCGCCGCGTACACAGCAATCCCGACCGTCCAGGCGCCCCCCATCATCGAAAACCCTGCCCTCCAGATGGTCGAGCAACCCGCCCTGCCCGCGCAACGAGCCCCTTTCCCCGATAGTCGAGGCGCACGGCGCCCCAGGCGCCGGGCCTCGAGACCCGGTGAGACAACAAGCCTCCCAACCACATCGATCCGGCTCACAGCGAAAGCCGCACCCCCTACCACACCCCACCGACAGAAAACTGCCGCCAGCCCACCCCCGAAATCCGTTGTCCACAAGCACCTTTGCCTCCCCAGAATCATCGAACACCCTTGCCCTAATCCACATGTTCGAGTAGAGTGGACCCATCACACCGATCAGCCACTGGGGAGGGGCCCATGATCGACACCACCGAAGCTCTTGACGCCGAAGCGGTTTTCGCCGGGATCGTCACCCAACTCAGCGACCTGCAATGGGATCCGGAGATGACCGGGCCACAGGCCTTCGGTGCGATGAAGCAAGTCCTGTTGCTGCGGAACCTGGTTGATCACCACGCCACCACCCTCACCGGCGAACTGGACCGGCTGGGCGTGGCCGACCACAAGACCACCCGGCTGCGGGAGTTGTTGATCAGCATGGGTTGCGCACCCGCCGTCGCAAGTCGGTATGTGCGGGTCGCCGCCACCACCGATGTCGACCTGTTGTTGGCGCATGCCGCGGACGGGTCCATCTCGTCCGAACACACCGACGCCATCGTCCGCGGGTTGGCGCACATCGACACCCGATGCCCCG
>NZ_MVPX01000453.1:0-1166 GCF_002043085.1 Gordonia sp. i37
AATACCTGCGGAAACTGCTGTCGCACTACTTTGCCGGTTTCCCCCCCGCCGAGATCAACCTCTACGCGCGGCAGTTGGGGAACGAGTTGGCGGCCGACACACCGGGCGGGTTACCGGCCGCCGAAGACAAGACGATCAACTCCTACACCGACCGCATCACCGACGACGGACGACTGGAAATCTCGGCGAACCTCGACATCATCGCCGGGGAGAAAACACGCACCCTGATGGAAACCTTGTCGGCGCCCAAACCTCAACCCGACGGATCCCCCGATCCCCGGACACCCGAACAGATCTGCGCGGCCGCATTCGAAACGATCGTGGAGTTGGCAGCACAAGGATTAGCAGACACCACGTTCTCGGCCAAACCGACCAACGGGCTGTTGTGGACCTGGTCAGCCGACAACCCGGCAATCGGCGGCGACTTGCAGAACATGGGTCCGATCACCGAAGCCACCGCGAAAATGTTGTCGTGTGACACCACCATCACCAAAATCATCCTCAACACCGACGGCGTACCCCTCGACGTCGGACGCCAGGAACGATTGTTCACCCCCGGGCAACGCAAAGCCCTGCTCGTGCGTGACCGCGGGTGCATCAAATGCGGAGCACACGCCGGCCGCTGCCAAGCACACCACGCGCACCACTGGGCCGACGGTGGGCCCACCGACCTCGACAACGGCTGCCTGCTGTGCAGCAGCTGCCACGACGATGTGCACCACCACGGGTGGGACATCATCATGGGCTTCGACCGGCACCCCTGGTTGATCCCACCCGCCACCGTCGACCCGAAACGCCGGCCGGTGCCGTCGTATCACCGCAGAAGCATGCGACTCGACGACGTAGCAGCCTGACCCGAAGCGCCGCTACTACAGCCTGATTCCCTGCACCCGGCCCGGCCGGGACCGCATCTGTTGTTTGAGAACTCCATAGTGATAATCCCATCCCGATGGTCGAGGTGCGCGTGCCACCGTGGCCCGGAATCCCTTCGACACACGGGGTCTCGAGGCTCGTCGCTGGCGCTCCTCGGCACCTCGACCATCGGATGGGAAGGGCCCGATTCATCAATCGCTGGTCGAGGTGCGAGCCGCGTGCGGCGAGCCTCGAGACCGCTTGCACCGGTGCTGGATTCGGACCACTGTGGCCCGGTAGCTGTTCGGCACAGG
>NZ_MVPX01000454.1:0-7263 GCF_002043085.1 Gordonia sp. i37
ACCTTGTCGGCGCCCAAACCTCAACCCGACGGCTCCCCCGATCCGCGGACACCCGAACAGATCTGCGCTGCCGCATTCGAAACGATCGTGGAGTTGGCGGCACAAGGTTTGGCCGACACCACGTTCTCGGCCAAACCCACCAACGGGCTGTTGTGGACCTGGTCAGCCGACAACCCGGCCCTCGGCGGGAACTTGCAGAACATGGGTGCCATCACCGAAGCAACCGCCAAGTTGTTGTCGTGTGACACCACGATCACCAAAATCATGCTCGATCCCAACGGTGTACCCCTCAGTGTTGGCGAGGCGAAACGCTTCTTCACCCCCGGCCAACGCAAAGCACTACTCGTCCGGGATCGCGGATGCATCAAATGCGGAGCCCACGCCGGACGCTGCCAAGGACACCACCTCGAGCATTGGGCCGATGGTGGGCCCACCGACCTCGACAACGGCTGCCTGCTGTGCAGCAGCTGCCACGACGATGTGCACCACCACGGCTGGGACATCATCATGGGATTCGACCGACACCCCTGGTTGATCCCACCCGCCAGCATCGACCCGAAACGCCGGCCGGTGCCGTCGTATCACCGACGGACCATGCGACTCGACGACACCGCAGCCTGACCCGAAGCGCCTCCACTACAGCCTGATTCCCTGCACCCGGCCCGGCCGGGACCGCATCTGTTGTTTGAGAACTCCATAGAGAATTCCCCACCCGATGGTCGAGGTGTTGTGCCGACTGTGGCCCGGAATCCTTTCGGCACAGGGGGTCTCGAGGCTCGTCGCTGGCGCTCCTCGGCACCTCGACCATCGGATGGGAAGGGCTGGAGCATTCCGGCGCGGGGTGGAACGGCCACCAGGGTGAACGGTTCTCCCCGATGGTCGAGGTGCGAACCGCGTGCGGCGAGCCTCGAGACCGGCTGCTACGGGGCTGGATTCGGGCCACAGGACGTCAGGAGCGAACCACAGGTTCGCGGACCGGGGCAGGCACCCCGATGATGTGATCGGCCGGGGCGAAGTGCGACATCATGCGACGGTAGGTGCCGGTGTAGGTCGGCCACATCACCGAGTTGCGGCCGGTCGAGTCGATATACCAGCTACCACAACCACCGGAATTCCAGACGGTGCCAGTCAGCTGGGCGTCGATATCGGCGACGTAGGCGTCACGTGCCGCCTCGGTGACCTCGACGGTCGGGGCGTCGACGGCTTTCAGGTGCGCCAAAGCCTGCCCGATGTAGTAGGCCTGGGCTTCGAGCATCAGGATGATCGACGAGTGACCGAGGTTGGTGTTGGGGCCGTACAACAGAAAAAGATTCGGGAAATCGGGGACCTCGACGCCACGGTAGGCACTCGGCGAACCGTGCCACACCTCGTCGAGTCGTCGACCATCGCGCCCGACGATGACCTTGGCCAACGGCGGGCTCGTCGGGGTGAAACCCGTTGCGAAGATCACCGTGTCGACCTCGAATTCGGTACCGTCAGCACTCACCGCGCCGGTGGGCGTCAGCGAGGCGAGCGCACCGGTCACCCTGGTGTGTGGATGCACCAGCGCCGGATACCACTTGTTGCTGATCAGGATTCGTTTGCATCCGATGGTGAAGTCCGGTGTGAGTCGTCGACGCAACTCCGGATCGGTAACCTGCCGACGAAGGTGCGCAAGCGAGATCGCCCGAAAGGCCCGGAGGACCCGCTGGTGGTGCGCCATGGCGAACACGTGGAACTCGTGCGTGAGCCACGTGAACTTCCGGGCGGCTCGGTGCGCCTTCGGGAATCGTTGATAGACAGCTCGTTCCATCGGTCCGATGGTGCGGTCCAGACGCGGGATCACCCACGAGGGCGTGCGCTGGAACACCACGAGTTCGGCCACCTTGTCGACGATCTCGGGGGCCACCTGGATCGCCGACGCCCCGCTGCCGATCACCGCAACCCGACGGTCCGTCAGATCGTGCGCGTGATTCCATGCAGCCGTGTGGAAGACGGTGCCTTCGTACTCGTCGAGCCCCGGTACCGCAGGTGTCGTCGGCGCCGACAACGCGCCGGGTGCCGCGATGAGGAAGCGGGTCCGAATCGGGCCCTCCGAGGTCTCGACGATCCAGCGCTGATCATCGGAGTCCCAAGTCGCTGAAAGCACTTCGCATCCGTAGCGGATCTGATCGGCGAACGCTGCGGCGACGGACTCGGCATAGTTCTTGATCTCCCATCCGCGCCCGTAGGTGTGGGACCAGTCCGGGTTGTCGGCGAACGACAACGAGTACAACGAGGTGGGCACGTCGCAGGCGGCACCCGGATAGCTGTTGTCGCGCCACACGCCACCGGGGCTCTCGGCGCGTTCGACCGCCAGCACCGCCAGATCCGGATGGTCGGTCCGCAGACGATGCAGCGCGGCAAGGCCACCGAATCCGACGCCGACGATCAGAACATCGGGTTCCGTCACAGGGTTCGTGCTCATCGGTTCAATGCCTCCATCAGCATGGTGATCATCCGACGCGCGAACTTGCGGTCGGCGTCGGGCTCGCGCAACAGACGTGAGATCGCCAGGCCGCGTGCCAGTTCGGCGGCCAGCTCGATCTGTTCGGTCGAATACCGGCCGCCGAATACCGCGACGCCGGTGGTGACGAGTTCGCCGGCGATCCGCTCCTCCACCGGGATCAGCGCTTCCCGCAGGACCGGGTCGGTGCGGGCGGCCACCCACAATTCCAATGCGGCATAGAAGAGCGGCCCGTCGAACACCTCGAGGAGCAGCGTCAGATCCGCCGCACCCCCGCCGGCGCGTTCGATGATCTCGGCCTTGCGTCGATCGACGAGATGGCCGATCGCAGCGACCACAAGGGCCTCCCGCGTGGGGAACTGGTGCAGCAGCGCCCCGCGCGACACCCCGGCTCGGCGGTTGACCTCCTGGGTGGTCGTCGCCCCGTATCCCCGCTCGATCAGCGAGGCGACGGTCGCGTCGAGCACCTTCTCCCGCGTCGCCGCCGACCGTTGCGCCTGCGTACGCGGCATGGTTGCGGGCGCATCGACACCCGTGAAGGCGGCTTCGGTATCAGCCATAGCGGCGATCGTAGCCGCAAAATCAAAAACAGTCCAGAGTGCTTGTAAGTTTACTCAGGCGCGTTCCCCGACCACCTCGGCCGCCTGCCGGGCGATCGCGAGTTCCTCATTCGTCGGTACCACCAGCACCGCGACCGCACTGTCGTCGGTGGAGATCCGTCGCGCTGTCCTGCTCCGCTCCGCATTGCGGTCGGGATCGACGACGATGCGGTAGTTCTCCAATCCGGCAAGCGCATCGGCGCGGACACCCGCAGCGTTCTCCCCGACACCCGCGGTGAAGGTGATCGCGTCCACCCGACCCAGATCGATCATGTACGCACCGATGTAGCGGCGGAGCCGGTGGATGTAGACGTCGTAGGCGAGTTTCGCGGCCTCGTCGCCGCGTTCGATGCGCTCGGTGACCGACCGGAAGTCGTTCTCGCCGCAGAGCCCCTTGAGACCGGAGTTCTTGTTGAGGAGGGCATCGATCTGGTCGGCGTCGAGTTTGACGACCCGATGCAGATGGAGCACCACGCCGGGATCGATGTCGCCGCTGCGGGTACCCATCACGAGCCCTTCGAGCGGCGTCATCCCCATGCTGGTGTCGATGGGGTCACCTCCTCGTATCGCCGACGCCGACGCACCGTTGCCGAGATGCAGCACGATCTGATGCACCTCGGACGGTTCCTTGCCGAGAAGCGGCGGCACCTGCTCGGACACGTACTGATGGCTGGTCCCGTGAAATCCGTAGCGGCGGATGGCATGCAGCTTGGCCACCCCGCGGTCGATGGCGTAGGTCGCCGCCGCCTCGGGGAGTCCGTGGAAGAAGGCGGTGTCGAAGACCGCGACCGACGGCACGTCGGGCAGCATTTCGCGTGCCGCCTCGATCCCGGTCAGATTCGCCGGATTGTGCAGGGGTGCCAGCGAGGAGATGCGGCGGATCTCGCCGATGACGTGGTCGTCGATGAGGGTCGGGTGGTAGAAGGTTCGTCCGCCGTGTACCACCCGGTGTCCCACCGCCGAGAGCCCCGCACTCGCGAGATCGATACCGCCCGAGGCGAACAGCTCTCGCACCCGCCGGATGGCGGTGAGGTGATCCGGGAGTTCGAGGGTCTCGGTGGTCTTCTCGCCGTCCTGCTCGTGGGTGATCGAACCGTCGTGGTCGCCGATCCGTTCGGCGATCCCCTCGGCCACCACGACCTCGGTATCGGGATGTACCAGTTGGTATTTCAGCGATGACGAGCCCGCATTGAGGACCAGGACCGCCCCGGCGACATGGTCGCTCATGCCTCGCGCCGCCTCGTTGCCGCCATGTTCTGCGCCTGGATCGCGGTGATCGCCACGGTGTTGACGATGTCGTCGACCAGCGCACCCCGGGACAGATCGTTGATCGGCCGCCGAATACCTTGCAGCACGGGCCCGATGGCGACCGCCCCGGCGCTACGCTGAACGGCCTTGTAGGTGTTGTTACCGGTGTTCAGATCGGGGAAGATGAGCACCGTCGCGCGTCCGGCCACCGAAGAGTCCGGCATCTTCGTCGCCGCCACGGACGGCTCGACGGCGGCGTCGTACTGAATCGGGCCTTCCACCAACAACTGTGGGGCGCGTTCGCGGACCAGATCGGTGGCCACGCGCACCTTGTCGACATCGGCACCGGTTCCCGAACTACCCGTCGAATACGAGAGCATGGCCACCCGCGGCTCGATACCGAACCCGGAAGCCGTTGCCGCCGAAGAGATCGCGATGTCGGCGAGTTGCTCGGCGGTGGGGTCGGGCACGATCGCGCAATCACCGTAGGCGAGCACCTTATCGGCCAGACACATGAAGAACACGCTCGAGACCGTCGAGACCCCCGGCGTCGTCTTGATCACCTCGAATGCGGGCCGGATGGTGTGCGCGGTGGTGTGGGCGGCGCCGGAGACCATACCGTCGGCACGCCCGGTGTAGACCAGCATCGTGCCGAAGTACGACACGTCGCGCATTCGTTCCTGCGCCTGCTCGAAGTCGACACCCTTGTTCTTGCGCAGCTCGGCGTAGATGTGCGCGAACTCGTCGGTGAGCGGTGAGGTCGCGGGGTCGATGACCTGCACACCGTCGAGATCCACCCCGAGTTCGTGGGCGCGGCGCGGTACGGCCGCCTCGTCGCCGAGGATGATCAGCGACACCACCCCACGACGAAGCAATCGCCCTGCCGCGCGCAGGATTCGGTCGTCGTCACCCTCGGGCAGCACGATGCACCGACGGTCGGCGCGGGCCCGCACGATCAGCCCGTACTCGAACATCTGCGGCGTCATGATCTCCGGGGTCGGCACCTTGAGTACCTTCATCATCGCCTCGGGATCGATGTGGGTCTCCATCAATCCCAGTGCCGCCTCGATCTTGCGCGCCGACCCGACCGCGACGCGGCCGCGGGTATTGGCCGCGGTGCGGGCGGTCTCGTAGGTCCCCTGCTCGCACATGATGATCGGCAGCGTCGACTGCAGACCGTCGACGAGCGCGTCGATCATCGGGTGCGGTCGCATCCCGCCGTTGAGGATGATGCCCGACAGCCGCGGAAATCCTTGTGCCGCATTCGCATTGACAAGAGCGAGCAGGACGTCCGAGCGGTCGGCGGGGGCAATGACCACGGTGCCCTCGGACAGCCGTTCCAGGATGTGCTCGACGGTCATCCCGCCGACCATGACCTTGAGCGCCTCCCGATCGAGGAGCTCCGGGTCGCCGCTGTACAGACTCGCCCGCAGCGAGTCCTTGAGTTCGGCCATCGTCGGGGCGAAGAGCACCGGCTCCTCCGGCAGACACCACGTGGGCACCGAGATCCTCGACAACTCGGCCGCCACCGCCGACATCTGTTCGGGGTCACACCGATTCGCGATCACGGCGGCCGTGGTGGCGTGGATGGCGGCGATATCGGCGAGCAGGCGCTCGGCGGTCTCCCGCACTTCCACCGGGGTGCGCCCGGAAGCATTGAGCGCCAAGATGATCGGCGCCGCAAGATTGGCGGCGACGCGCGCATTGTAGGCGAGTTCGGACGGGTTGCCGACGTCGGTGTAGTCCGAGCCGATGATCACCACCGCATCGCAGCGCGCCTCCACCGCGTGGAACCGGGCCACGATCTCGGCGATCGCGCCGTCGGGCGAGGCGTGTACCTGGTCGTAGGTGACGCCGATGCAGTCGTCATAGTCGATGTCGGCCGAGGCGTGCTCGATGAGCATCTCGACGAGGTAGTCGCGTTCACCCGCGCCGGCCCGCGAGATCGGCCGAAACACCCCCACCCGGCCGCCGGTCGCACTCAGCAGCGACAGCACACCGAGCGCGACGGTCGACTTGCCGGTGTCACCCTCGGCCGAGGCGATGTAGACCTTCGTGGACACCGCCGGGGTGGATACCACCGGGCTCGACACCACCGGCCGGTCGTTCGATCCATCCTCGTCGGTGGCGGTGGTCGTCTCTGCACCCATGGCCGTAACCCTAATGGTTCTGCTCGGCCTCAGTCGGCCGGCCGATCGGTGGGCCGCGCATCGTCGGGCGCATCACTGACGATGGCGCGCACCACCAGGTCGGCGATCTGCTCGTCGGACAACGAACTGTCGGGCACGAGCATCACCGAATAGATCATGCGCACCAGGAATTCGGCTGCCCCACGGGCGTCGGGCACCAGGTGCTGACCGATCTCCGGCGCCATGTCGGGTAGGGCCTCGTCGACGATCCGTGCGACCAGGGAAGGCCCCTCCGAGTCGGTGGTGCTGATCAACGCCCGCACGATCTCCTCGGGTTCGTGGCGCAGCACGTACTGCAAGGCCTCGTGCTCGCGGATGTAGGGCAGCACGTGTCGGATCTGGGCGCGCACCTTGCCGGCGGCATCGGGTTCGGTCGCCGCCCACTCGCGCAACTGCACGCGCAGCTGGGCGACCTCTCGGTCGACGATCGCGGCGACCAGCGCGTCACGGCCACCGAACATGCGGTAGGCGGTCGCCCGCGCCACCCCGGCGTGCCGGGCCACCGAGGTCAGACTCAGTGTCTTCGCGCCGAAACGCGACACGAGCCCGACTCCCACCTCCACCATCCGATCGCGGTCCACCTGAAGAACTTATCGAAGACCCCGCGTCGATGTGGGGCGCCCGCGTCGGTGAGAATCGGCTCGTCCACACCTACCGACCATCGGGGGCTGCCATGCACATCCGCGACGCCGAATCCGGCGACGTCGACGGCATCACCGTCATCTACAACCACGCCGTCGAG
>NZ_MVPX01000455.1:0-8983 GCF_002043085.1 Gordonia sp. i37
CCGACACCCGCCGCGAGTGGCTCGCCGGGCGGCAGGCCGCCGGTTTCCCTGTGCTCGTCGCGGTGGAGGACTCCGCAGTGGAGGACTCCCCGGTGGGGGATGTCCCAGAATCCACCGGAAGTCCGGCGGCAGAACATGTCCTGGGCTACGCGACCTACGGTCCGTACCGCCCGCACGACGGCTACCGCCACACCGTGGAACACTCGGTCTACGTCCGCGAGGGACAGCAGGGGCGCGGAATCGGCAGCCTGCTGATGGATGCACTGATCACCCGGGCCCGCGAGAATCGGGTGCATGTGATCGTCGCGGGTATCGACGCCGCCAACACCGGATCGATCCGGCTGCACGAGCGGCTCGGTTTCTCTCGGGTGGGGTTGCTCACCGAGGTCGGGACGAAGTTCGGGTCATGGCTTGACCTCGCATTCCTCCAGCTCACGCTCGACGATCGGGCGCCCACCGACGACTGATCGCCGACCGCCGGGGATCTTGATGAGGCCGCGGGTCAGCGCCACCCCGAGCAGGCACAGCACCCCGCCGACGATGCGCAGCGGTGTCGGGATCTCCGAGAGCAGCAGCCACGACAGGACGATGACCAGGGCCGGAACGACGAGGGTGGTCGCGGCCATCGCGCCGGCGTCGGTGCGCGAGAGGGCGTACGCCCAGGTGGTGAAGGCGATCGCGGTGGGCCCGACGCCGAGGAACACCATCCAGGCGAGGTCGGCGGCCGAGGCCGAGGCGACCTCACCGATCGCGGCGGGCACGAACGGCAGGGTGACGACAAGGCCGGCGACCGCGCCCCAGAAGGTTGCGGTCAGGGCATCGACGGTGGCCAGCGCGACCTTCTGCAACAGCACGCCGGTGGCGTAGAGGACCGCGGCGAGCAGACCCAGCCCGACGCCGAGCCAGTCGGCGTGCGCTCCCCCGCCGCCGAACGTGATGAGCACGACGCCGGCGAAGGCGATCGCGATCCCGACGCTCAGTTGGGTCGAGAACCCTTCGCCGAGAAAGAGTCCCGCGAAGACCGCGACGAGGATCGGGGCGAAGTTGACCAGCAACGAGGCGGTTCCGGCGTCGATGTGGCGTTCGGCCCAGTTGAGCACCACACTGTAGACGCCGAACCAGGCCACCCCGTAGGCCAGCACGAGCACGAGCGCCCGGCCGCGCGGCGGTCGGAACGCCGAGCGGCGAACCCCTCGTCGCGCCTTCATGCCGGCGATGGCAACGATCACCGCGAGGGCGACCACCGCGACGGCCAGGCGTCCCACCGCGAGCACGCCGGGCGAGAATGCGTGCCCGGCCGAACGGATCGCGATGAACGACAGCGCCCACAGCGTGACCGTGGTCAGCGCGGCCAGCGCCGGGAGATTCAGAGTGCGCGATCCGAAGGTCATGTTCTCCATGGTCGACCATCGGAGACTTCAGCACAATTTCATATTTCTACACTGACCCATCAGTGTGACTGTATGGTCGTGGTCATGATCGATCCCCACCGCCTCCGCATCTTCCGCGCCGTGGTCGCCGAGGGGTCGATCGGCGGCGCCGCCGCGGCGCTCGGTTACACCCCGTCCGCGGTCAGTCAGCACATCGCCGGGCTGCAGCGCGAGACCGGACTCGCGCTGATCGAGCGGGTGGGGCGCGGAATCGTCCCGACCGATGCCGGCACGACGCTGGCCGCCGAGTCCTCGGTGGTCTTCGACGGCCTCTCGCGCCTCGACGGCCTGGTCGCCGATCTGCGACACGGCAACGCCGGCACCCTGCGCGTCGCCTACTTCGCCTCCGCGGGCGCGGCATGGATGCCGGAGATCATCGCCACCATCGGCCGCGAGTTCCCGGACACCCGACTCGATCTGCGGCTGATCGAGCTGGCCGATCCCGAGGCGAGCGCACCCGACATCGAGATCTATGTGGAGAGCCCGGAGCGCGCCCTGAGCCGAGCACCGATCGTCACCCCGGTTCCCGGCTTCGACTCCGTACCTCTGGTGACCGAGGACTATCTGGTGGTCGTCGGCGAAGGCTCGGCGTACGCCGGTTGCGACCAGGTGACGCTGCGCGAACTCGCCGACGACGCCTGGATCGACAACGACGTGGCACGCGGACCGTGTCGCGAGGGCTTGCTGAGAGCTTGTACCGCAGCAGGTTTCACCCCGAACTTCCGTGTCGAGACCCACGACTACGGCACCGCCATGCGCTTCGTCGCCGCCGGTGTCGGGCTGACCGTGGTGCCGGCACTGGCGGTGATCGACCTTCCTGCGGGCGTGCGCACCGTCGCGATCGCCGAACCCACCCCGCGGCGAGCACTGGCGTTGCGCCGTCATCACCGGGCTCGGCAGAATCCGGTGGCCGAGCGCGTCATCAACCTGCTCTACGAGCAGGTGCGGCGCACGCACGGGATGGTGGAGCCGTCGTCATTGGCGCCCACCGAAGTCTGACGCGGACGACGAAACCTAGTCGACGACAGTCAGTTTGCGCAATCGCGGCGCGAGATCCTTCTCGAAGTTCGCCAGGAACCGCCGCTGATCGTGGCCGGGCGCGTGGAACACCAGGTGGTTGAGGCCGGCGTCGGTGTAGAACTTGACCTTCTCGACGGCCTCGTCGGGGTCGGAGGCGACGATCCAGCGCTTGGCGACCTGCTCGATCGGCAGTTCGTCGGCCAACCGCTCCATCTCCGTCGACGAGTTGACGCTGTGCTTCTGTTCCGCGGTCAGCGACAGCGGGGCCCAGAATCGGCAGTTCTCCAGCGCCAGTTGCGGATCGGGATCGTAGGAGATCTTGATCTCGATCATCCGGTCGATCTTGGTGAAGTCGCGGTCGGCCTTCTCCGCGCCCTCCTTGACCGCCGGGATCAGCTTCTCGGTATAGAGTTCGGCACCCTTGCCGGAGGTGCAGATGAACCCGTCGCCGGCCCGACCGGCATACCGCGCGACGACCGGCCCGCCGGCCGCCACGTACACCGGAATCGGTTGTTCGGGAACGTCATACATGTACGCGCCCTGGGTGTGGTAGTAGTCGCCGTCGAAGTCGACCTGGTCACCGGTCCACAGTTGACGCATCAGGGCGATGGCCTCGCGCAGTCGAGCGAAGCGTTCCTTGAATTCCGGCCACTCCCCCTGGAAACCGGTCGCGTACTCGTTGAGCGCCTCACCGGTGCCCACGCCGAGCATGATGCGGCCCGGGTACATACAGCCCATCGAGGCGAAGGCCTGGGCGATGACCGCCGGGTTGTAACGGAACGTCGGCGTCATCACCGAGGTACCGATCTGCACCCGCTTGGTGCGTTCGCCGACCGCGGCCATCCAGGCCAGCGAGAACGGCGCGTGCCCGCCGTTGTGGCGCCACGGCTGAAAGTGGTCGCTCACCGCGACCGAATCCATCCCGTGTTCCTCGGCGGCGACCGCGATCTCCACCAACTCGCGGGGATCGAACTGCTCCGCCGACGCCTTCAGACCGAGCTTGAGTTCCTGTGCCATGCCTCCACCTCACTGCCGGCCACATCGGCGGCTACCGAACCGAACGATCACTCCGGGCTCCAACCTACTCATGGAATCGATCGTCTGTCAGTGCAGCCTCCGCCACCGGCGGCCAGGGACTTAGGTAAGGCTCCATATAGACTCGCTGCGGATCGGACGAACGCGGCACCTGGTGCATCCGGGGAGAGGTGGTGACGATGACGGCAACGGCGACAGTATCCCCGTCGATGACGACCGCAACCCGACGCCGCGTGCTCACCGTGTCGGTCGCGGTCGTGCTGATGCTGGTGGGTGCGGTGCTGTCGTTGTGGATCGGCACGCGCTGGACCGATCCGGCCCAGGTGATCGACGCCCTGACCGCGGGTCGGGGCCATGGCGGCGACATCGGGATCATCGTGTGGGATCAGCGAATTCCCCGCACCCTGATGGCCATCGCGGTCGGTGCGGCGATAGCCCTGTCCGGGGCGCTCGTGCAGGGCCTGACCGGCAATCCGCTCGGCGACCCGGGTGTCCTCGGCATCTCCGGCGGCGCCGCATTCTTCTCCGTGCTCGCGGTCTTCCTCTTCGGCCTGCAGAGCGTGTCGGCCTACGTGTGGTTCGCCGTCGCCGGCGCGATCATCGCCGCTGCACTGGTCTTCGGGGTGGCCTCGCTCGGCGGCGGGGGCGCCAACCCGCTGTCACTGATCCTCGCCGGTGCGGCGTGCTCGGCGTTCTTCATCGCCGGGACGACAGCGGTGATCCTGCACGATCAGGCCAGCCTCAACCAGTACCGCTTCTGGAGTGCCGGCTCGCTGGTGGAACGCGACCTCGGCATCCTCGCCGGTGTCGCGCCACTGATGATCGTCGGCGTGGTGGTGGCCCTGGCATGCGGCCCGTCGCTCAACGTGCTCGCCGCAGGTCCGGAACTGGCCACCGCGCTCGGCGTCCGGGTCGGGATGATCCGCGGCGCATGCTTTCTCGCCCTGACCCTGCTGGCCGCCGCGGGCACCGCGGCAGCCGGACCGATCGCCTTCCTCGGGCTGGTGGTCCCGCATATCGTGCGGCATTTCACCGGCCCCGACCATCGCTGGCTACTCGTGGCGTGTATGCCCGCGGGCGCCGCGTTGATGCTCGTCGCCGACGTCATCGGCCGGGTGGTCATGCGTCCCGCCGAGGTCCAGGTCGGGGTGATCCTCGCGTTCATCGGCGTGCCGGTCTACATCTATCTGGTGCGTCGCCGCCGGATGGTGCAGACATGACGGCCACCCTCCCCCGCCCCGACGAACTCGTCTGGCCGGTACCGCGCATGCGTATCAAGCGTCGAGGCGTGCTGCTGACGCTGCTGCTGGCGGCGATCGTGGTCATCGCCGCCCTCGTCGAGTTGGCGTCGGGCCCCTATTTCATCACGCTGGCCGACGTGGCGCAGGTCGTGGTCGGCGGCGGCGACCGCATCGACCGGGTGACCGTGCTCGACTGGCGCATGCCGCGGGTGCTGGTCGGCCTCGGCGTGGGTGTGGCGCTCGGTGCGGCCGGTGCGATCACCCAGTCACTGGCCCGGAATCCCTTGGCCAGCCCCGATTTGCTGGGTGTCTCGATGGGCGCCTCGGCGGCCGCCGTCACGATGCTCGTACTGCTGCCCGCGGGCCTGGTGATCGGCGGGGTCACCGTCGGAACGCTCGGGGCCGCGTTCCTCGGCGGCATCCTGGTGTCCGTCGTCATCACCGCGCTGGCCTACCGGGGCGGCCTGGAATCGATGCGGTTGGTGCTCATCGGGGTGGGGGTCAATGCCCTGGCCAGCGCCGTCATCTCGCTGATGCTGGTGCAGTCACGTCTGGCCCAGGCCGCCGACGTCGTATCGTGGCTGACCGGATCACTGGAGGCCCGTACCTGGGGACAGGTCGTCCCGCTGTGGATCACGATCGGCGTCGGGATGTCGTTGATCGCGTTGGCGGCGTTCGACTTTCGGCTCACCCATCTCGGCGACGCCGTCTCTCGTGCGCTCGGTGTGCCGGTCCGCACCACCCTGTTGTTGCTGTGGATCCCGGCCGTGGTGATGACCGCGGCGACGGTCGCCGCAGCCGGCCCCATCACCTTCGTCGCGCTGGCCGCACCGCAACTGGCCCGGCTCCTCTATCGCAGCCCCACCCCGCCGGTGATCGGCAGCGCACTGGTCGCGGCCGCGCTCGTTCTCTACGCCGATCTCCTCGCGCGTTACGCCCTGGGATCGGCTCCGGTCGGCATCGTGACCTCCGCTCTCGGTGCGCCGTTCCTGCTCGTCCTCCTCATCCGCGTGAATCGAAAGGTGACCGTATGAGTGCGCCCCCCACCGAGGCACTGGCCGCCCGCGGCATCAGCGTCGGCTACCGCGGCACGCCGGTGATCACCGACCTGGACCTGACCATCCCCCGTGGACGGCTGACCTGCATCATCGGCCCCAACGGCTGCGGCAAATCGACACTGCTCAAAGCACTTTCGAGGCTGATCCCCATCTCGTCGGGACGGGTGGAGATCAACGGGCGGGCGCTCGGCGATCTGTCCACGCGGGAACTCGCCACCGCGATGGCGGTGCTGCCGCAGAGTCCGATCGCGCCGGAGGGAATCCTGGTGGCCGACCTCGTCGCCCTCGGCCGCCATCCCCACCAGAGTTGGCTGCGCCAGTGGTCGGCGGGCGACGGCGATGTGGTGCATGCGGCTCTCGCCCAGACCGGCGTGGCCGATCTCGCCGACCGCACCGTCGATTCGCTCTCCGGCGGACAGCGGCAGCGGGTGTGGATCGCAATGGTGCTCGCGCAACAGACCGACACACTGCTCCTCGACGAGCCGACCACCTTCCTGGATCTGTCCCGCAGCCTCGAGGTCCTCGACCTCATCGACGTCCTGCACACCGAACAGCGGCGGACGGTGGTGATGGTGCTGCACGATCTGGCGCTGGCCTGCCGCTACAGCGACGAGTTGGTGGTGATGCGCGACGGCGCGGTGATCACCCAGGGCGCACCGCAGGACGTGATCACCGAAGAAATGCTGTGGGAGGTGTTCGGTCTGCGTAGCCGCGTCATGGCCGATCCGGTGTCGTCGCGGCCGCTGGTGGTGCCCGTCGGCGAGCGGTGTACCGACGTCGTGCCGGGAGGCCGCACAGAATCACGGGGCCGCGCCGTATGACGCAGCCGTCGCCGGAGCACCACGAGTCCGACGCATCCACGCTGCTGCCGATCGCGACGCCGCGTGAGGTGCTCGCCTACCTCGGCGCCGAGCTGCGTCGGCATCTGCCGCTGAGTATCGGGGTGGTGCTCACCTCGGTCATCGGAGCAGGTGCCTCGCTGGTCGCGGTGCTCGCGCTCGGCTCGATCGTCGACGCGGTCCGGGCGGGCAACGACCGCGGAATCCTCGTCGGCGTCGCGATCGCGGTGGTGATCGCCGCGGTGGTGACCGCCGTGTTCACCGCACTGTCGGAAACGTTGCTCGCCACCCTGATCGCACGCCTGCTGGCCACCATGCGCGAGCGGGTGGTGGCCGCGGTGCTGTGCCTGCCGGTCACCCGGATCGAACGGGCCGGACACGGGGATGCGCTGTCGCGGGTCGGCGCCGACATCGCGGTTCTCGTCGCGGGCTCGCGCACCGCGATCCCCGCGATCTTCAGCTCGTCGGTGCTCATCGTCGTCTCGGTGGCGGGCTTGTTCTCCCTCGACTGGCGGTTGGCGCTGGCCGGTCTGGGCGCCGCACCGGCCTATGTCGCGGCCATGCGCTGGTATCTGCCCCGGTCCTCACCGAAGTATCGCCAGCTCCGCACCGCCGAGGCCGATCACATCGACCGCCTCGTCGGAGGTATCGACGGGCTGACGACGGTCCGTGCCTACGGTCTGGAGACCGCCACCCGTGACCGGATCGACGCCTCGGCCCGCTCGGTGCGCGACATCTCCGTCTCGGTGTTCGGGGTACTCGAACGGTTCGTCTCTCGCGAGAACCGCGCCGAATTCGTCGGTCTCTCACTGATCATCGTCGTCGGATGGCTGCTGCTGCGGGCCGGTGACGTCAGTCTCGGGCAGGTGGCCGCGGCCACCCTGTTGTTCCATCGACTCTTCAATCCGATCGGCGCCATCCTGACCTTCTTCGACGAGGCTCAACGGTCGGGGGCGGCGATGACCCGGGTCGTCGGGGTGATCGACACCCTCGCTCCGGGAACCCGGCCGCATCTGCCGCCCGCCGAGCCGGGGCCGGTGGAGATCGTGGTGCGCGGGCTGCGCCACCACTATCACGCGAACGGTGCCCCGGCGGTCGACGACGTCGATCTGACGATCCCGGCCGGCACGAGTCTCGCGCTGGTCGGCGCCTCCGGTGCCGGCAAGACGACCATCGCCTCGCTGACCGCCGGGGTGCTCACCCCGATCGGCGCGCCACCGGATGCGATCCGCTACAACGATGTACCGATCTCCGGTCTCGGCGAGGACCGGATCCGCGCGTTCACGAGCGTGGCGACGCAGGAGACCCATGTATTCGCCGGCACCCTCGCCGACGATCTGCGTCTGGCCCGACCCGACGCCGACGACGAGCAGCTGTGGTCGGCGCTGGCCAAGGTGGGTGCCGATCACTGGGTCCGCGAACTCGACGAGGCCCTCGACACCCGTATCGGCTCCGGCGGCCTCACGCTCGACCCGATGCGCGCCCAGCAGATCGCGCTGGCACGGCTGTTGTTGCGCGACACCCCGGTGGTGGTTCTCGACGAGTCGACCGCAGAGGCCGGCTCTCGCGGCGCGGCGCGGCTCGAGGCCGCGGCGGCGGCCGTCACCCGCGGTCGCACCGCGTTGATCGTGGCCCACCGCCTCAGCCAGTCGGCGGCGGCCGATGCCGTCGCCGTCATCGACGGCGGCCGGGGGGGGGAGTACGGCACCCACCGAGAACTACTCGACGCCGACGGACGGTACGCCGCGCTGTGGCGCGTGTGGTCGAGCGCCACCGAGCACGACGGGACTCGAGAGGACGGCGCCCGATGAGCCGGACACCCGACCGTGCCGCGGTGGCCCTGCTGCGCGACGCCGTCCGACGCAATCGCGGCGCGGTGGCGGTGGGCTCGGTACTGCTGTGCGTGTACCAGGCCGCCGAGGCGGCGGTGCCGGTGCTCCTCGGCGTCATCATCGATCGAGCGATGACCTCGGACAGCTGGTGGGCGCCGGTGATCTCGATCGCGGCCCTCGGCGCGGTCATCACGTGCGTGTCGGTGTCGTGGCGCACCGCCTATCGCGGGCTGCAGCGGGCCAATGCCGGACACGTGCGTCACCTGCGGGCGATGTTGTCCGCCAAGGTGATCACCGCGCGCGACAACGATTCGCCATTGTCGCGAGACGAGTACGTCACGGTGATTGCCGAGGACACCGCGCAGGCCTCCGACATCATCGAGGTGATCCCGGTGACCATCTCCTCGGCGGTCGGCGTGCTGGCCGGTGCCGTGGTGCTGACGGTGATCGATCCGCTGCTGGGCAGCGTCGCCCTGGTAAGTACGGTGTTGTTGCTGGCCGCACTGAACCTGTTGTCGCGCAAGGTCA
>NZ_MVPX01000456.1:0-22300 GCF_002043085.1 Gordonia sp. i37
TGGGCAGCGTCGCCCTGGTAAGTACGGTGTTGTTGCTGGCCGCACTGAACCTGTTGTCGCGCAAGGTCCCCCACCGTACCGAGGAACAGCAGGAGCTCATCGCCCGGGCGACCGGCGCGGTCGCGGATCTGTTGCGCGGACTGCGGCCGCTGAGCGGCTTCGCCGGACGCGGCCCGGCATACGACCGCTACCGCACACTGTCGGCCACCACGCGCAGCCATGCCGAACGCCTGGCCCGGATCTCCGGCGTGTACGAGGGTATCTCCGCCGGTGCCGCAGCCCTTCTCGTCGGCGTGGTCGGCACGCTGGCCGGCGTCCGCGCATTCTCCGGTGACATCTCCATCGGCGATCTGGTCGCGGTGGTCGGACTCAGCCAATTCATCGCCGAACCCCTCGGCCAGCTCAGCCGGATGCCTCGATTCGCCGCGCTGGCACGGGGTTCGGCCCGCCGGGTGGTACTGCTGGGATCCGGGCGCACCGGCGAAGGCGGTGCCCCGGTGACCACCCCGGCGCCGTCGGGCACGGTCCACCGGAGTACGCATCCCGACCTCCTCGTGCAGGTGGACACCACCGAGATCGCCGTGACCGCAGGCGCCCTGGTGGCGGTCGACTGCACCACCGACCAAGCAGCACGGGTGGCCACCGCTCTTGCCGCGGGTCCCGACGCGCCCCCCGAGGCACCGTCGATCTCGGTGCGCGGCACCGAGATCGGTGATCTCGACGCGGCCGGCCTCCGGCGGGTGGTGCTCGCCGATGCGCGGCACCCGGCGATCTTCGGCGGGCGCCTGGGCGCGGTCGTCCACCCCGACGGGACGCACTACGAGCCCGGTTCGGAGCCGGCGGACATCCTCACCGAGTTGGGTCTCGACGAGTTGGTCGACGACACCGCCGCGCTCCTCGATCATCCGGTCGCCGACCGCGGGGGCAACCTCTCCGGCGGACAACGCCAGCGGGTGGCACTGGCCCGTGCGCTGCATGCGAATCCGGACATCCTGGTGCTGGTGGACCCGACCTCCGCGGTCGACGCGGTGACCTCGGCAATCACCGCCGACACGGTCCGCCGACGCCGGCGGGGAAAGACCACTCTCGTCCTCGCCGCGAGTCCCGCGTTTCTCCGGTTGGCCGACAATGTCGTATCTTTGGAGGACAAACAAAGGCTAGGCTAACCAAATCAGAGGTGTGTGATAGTGAAGCCGATGACCACAACTCGCGACGTGGTGGGCGTGGGGTTCGGCCCGGGAAACCTCGGGCTCGCGATCGCCATGAGCGAATACGACGACGCAGACCAGAACTCTCCACCGCTCGACACGGTGTTCCTCGAACGTCGCCACACGTTCGGCTGGCACCCCGGCATGCTCCTACCCGGGACCAACATGCAGATCTCCTTCCTCAAGGACCTTGTCACCCAACGCAATCCGCGCAGCCGATTCACCTTCGTCAACTATCTGGTGGAGAAGGACAGGCTGACCGGCTTCATCAACCGGCAGACCTTCACCCCCGAACGGGTCGAATTCGCCGACTACCTGTCCTGGGTCGCCGACCACGTCGCCGCCGATGTCCGCTACGGCCGCAACGTGATCGGGGTCGAACAGGTCGATCCCCACGACGCCGACGCCCCGGCGGGAGCACGCTTTCGCGTGGTGACGACATTGGACGACGGGTCGGTCGAGACATACTTCTCGCGCACCGTCGTCGTCGCGCTCGGCCTGCGAGAACGGTTGCCGGAGTGGGCCGATCGCCCCGAGCTCACCGAGAGCGGCCGGGTCTTCCACAACCACCGCTTCCTTGATCATCTCGATGCCCTGCGGGCCGACATCGCCGGATCGGAATTCCTGGTCGTCGGCGGTGGGCAGTCGGCCGCGGAGGCCATCGACTACCTCTACACCCGGGGCGCAGGCGTCACCTCCACCTTCCACGGCTACGGCTTCGCCCCCGCCGACGACAGCCCGTTCGCCAACCAGGTGTTCGACCCCTCCGCGGTGGACGATTTCTACGCCGCATCCGAGGATGTCCGTGCCGACCTGCTCAACCGGCATCGCTACACCAATTACTCCTGTGTGGAGCCGCAATTGCTCACCACCCTGCACGATCACCACTACCGCGAGTCGGTGACCGGCCAGAGCAGACTGCACCTGCGCCGATCGACCGCGGTGACCTCGGCTTCGGTCACCGATCAGGGGCGCGTGCAGGTCGAGTTGTACGACCGTATCCATCGCACCCACGACACCGTCACCGTCGACGCCGTCGTCTGCGCCACCGGATTCACCTCACCGGGCGTCGACGGCATCAGTTCCATCGGTGACACATGCGTCGTCGGCCGCGACCATCAGGCGGTGGTCGACGGCACCCGCATCGCCGGACTGTTCGTCCAGGGGGCCTCCCAGGGCACCCACGGCCTCGGGGCCACCCTGCTCTCCAACATCGCCATCCGGGCCGGTGAACTGCGCTCGGCCATCATCTCCGAACTGGCCCAGCCGGAACCGGCCGAATCGGAGTTGGCGGCGTCGGGACGGGGCGGGCAGCATCGCTCCCACTCGGGCATGTGACTCACCCCACCACCCCGACCCGCTATCACCCCCGACATCACAGGGTCCGATTCCACAGGGTCCGATACCACTGTGTCCGTCACCACCACGGGCCGATCAGCCGGCAGCGCATGAACGTGTCACTCGCATGCCGCCGGCGTCACAGAGAGGTTGACGATGAGTTCGCTCGGTTCGAATGTCCTCACCACCATCGCCCCGACAGCTCTACAGGAAATGCGCTCGCGCCTCGGTGACGTGGGAGTGGGGTCCACCGCGGCCACCATCGCACTGGCCACCGCCTGGTGGGCCGCGCGCAGCAGCGCCGTCGACGGTTCACCGGCCCCGGCCGTATCGCTGCGCGTCGTCGACGGTGGCCGCACGACCACCGAGATCAGCACGACACCACTGTTCGGATCGAGCTCCCCCGGAGAGGTCGGCCTGGTCGACGTGGCCGGCGGGCTGGATACTGTTGCTGCGCTGCGAAACCGCACGGAGAAGTCCGAGGACACCGCCGTCATCGCCGAGGTGGGGTCGGTGCGGGTCAGCACCCGCCTCGACGGCGACGGGCTCGGCGTGAGCACCGACGCGCCGGTCTCACCCGACGACCTCACCGACCTCGTCGGCGATCTCGTCACCCACCCCGATCGTCGCCTGGACTCCGTCCGGCCCGACACCGCCGAGCAGCGTCTGCGGCGCCAGCGTCGTTGGAATGACACCGATGCCCCGCGGCGGCGACCGGATGTGGTGGAACTGATCGCCGACCACGTGCGGGCCACACCGGATGCGCTTGCCGTGATCGACGACCGGCATCGATTGTCGTATCGCGAACTATGGCTCCGCGCAGCCTCTCTGGCCGATGAACTCGAGGACCGCGGTATCGGTGACGAGGCGCTCGTCGGGATCGCGATGGATCGTGGGGCCGACATGGTGGTGGCCATCGTGGCCGCGCTGATGACCGGTGGTGCGTTCGTGCCGGTCGACCCCGAGTGGCCCGATGCCCGCCGGCGCGACGTCATCGGGCGCGCGCAGGTACGGGTGCTCGTCACCCGTCGCGGCGCGGACTCGCCCCACGACGGCGCGGATGACCCGGCGATCATCGAATTCGACTGCGACGCAGAACTACCCGATCAGGAGGTCGATCCCGTCACGCGACCGATGCGCGGAGCCGGGCTCGCCTATGTCGTGTTCACCTCGGGATCGACCGGAAAACCCAAGGGCGCCATGATCCGGCGTGAGGCCATCGTCGAACGACTGCTCTGGCAACGCGATGAGATCCTCGGGTTCGGCCCGACCGATGCCGCATTGTTCAAGGCGCCGTTGGCTTTCGACATCTCCATCAACGAGATCCTGCTGCCGTTGATCAGCGGTGGCCGGGTGGTGGTCGCCCACGCCGGTGGTGAACGCGATCCACAGTATCTGCTCGATCTGATCGCCCGCGAGCACGTCACCTTTGCCTACCTGGTCTCGTCGATGCTCGACGTGCTGCTCGCGCTGGCCGACGGCGGGTCGCGGCTGGACTCCTTGCGGCACGTCTGGTGTGGCGGGGAACTGTTGACGCAGGCTCTGTTCCGGCGTTTCCGGGAACAACTGCAGATCCCGATGTACCACGGATACGGTCCGGCCGAGGCGACGATCGGTGTCTCCCACGTGATCTATGGCGGCGACGACGACCGCATGGGGCCGTCGATCGGGTCGGCGAACCCCAACACCGCGTTGTATGTCCTTGACGCCGAGCTGCGGCCCAGCGTGGCCGGCGAGCCCGGCGAGCTGTATGCGGCCGGGTTCCTGCTCGGCCGTGGGTATGTGGGCCAGGGCGATCTCACCGCGGCTCGCTACGTGGCCGACCCGTTCGGACGGCCGGGCGAGCGCATGTACCGCACCGGCGATCTGGCGCGGCGCCTCGACGACGGATCACTGGAATTTCTCGGCCGCGCCGACAACCAGGTCAAGGTCCGCGGGATGCGCCTCGAACTCGAGGACGTCGAGGCCGGGTTGGCCGAGCATCCCGACGTGCGGATGCCCTGTGTGACACTGCAGGACGGCCGGTTGATCGGCTACGTCGTCTGCCACCGGGGCCGCCACCCGAGCGGGGCGGACATCCGGGAATGGTCGCGGTCGGTGCTGCCCGACTACATGGTGCCCGCGACGGTGATGGTGCTCGACGCGTTCCCGATGACGGTCAACGGCAAGCTCGATCGGCGCGCGCTACCCGATCCGGACTTCTCCGAAGCGCTCGGCCCGCAGCCAGATCTCGCGGTCGGCGAGCCCGGCGCGGAGGCCTCCCCGGCGCTCGCCGCGGTGACCGCGGCACTCGCCGGAGCCCTCGGTGTCGACCGGATCGGTCCCGACACCGACTTCTTCGACGTCGGCGGGGATTCACTGCGCGCCATCGGGGTCCTCGGCGCACTGCGCCGAGACGGCTGGAGCGCAACGGTGTCCGATGTCTTCGACGCCCGCACACCACGTGCGCTGGCCGCGCGCGTCACCCGCGCCGGCCACCAGCCCGACCCCGACGACCGGCCGGACGGCGTCGTCGACGCGATGCCGATCATCCGGTGGGCGGGCGAGATCGCCGAGCACATCGACGGATTCGTGCAGGCCGTCGAGCTCCGCGCCCCGGACGATCTCGATCAAGCTGCCGCGCAGTCGATCCTGACCGCAACCGTCCGCGCGCACCCGGCACTCGCAGCGACCGTGGTCACTGGACCACGGCTGCACCTGCGGATACCGCGCGCCGAGGAGATCGACGTCGTACCCGTGACCGAATTGGCTTCGGGCACAGCGGACGAGAGCATCGAGCTGCTGACCGGGCAGCTCGATCCGGCGCACGGCGTGGTGCTGGCCGCCGGTCTGCGCGTGGCGGCCGACGGCACCCGCGGACTTCTCGTCGTCATCCACCACCTGGTGATCGACGGTGTGTCCTGGAACATCCTCACCGACGACCTCACACGCGCAATGGCGGCGTGGCGCGAGGGGTTACTCGACGATTCCGGTTCTCCGACAACCGATGTGGACCCTCCGGTGCAGGCCGAGGGCACCTCACTGCGGCGATGGAGCGAACTACTCATTGCGGCCGCGCCCGACATCGAGGCCGACCGCGCCTACTTCGACGACGTGCTCGCCCACCCCGACACCCCGCTGGCCGACGACCCCACGGAGCTGACCGCCCGCGTCGCAGACGAGGTGACGCGGGTGCACGAGTTCGGCGGGCCGGGGGCCGAGGCACTGCTCGGTGAGGTCGTCGCCGGATACGCCACCAGCGCCGAAGCGGTGTTGATGACGGCACTGTCGCTGACCTTGGCCCGGTTCCGATCAGAACAGCGGGGAGCGGACCACCAGGGGGCGCACGCCCACACCCACAGCGTCGTCGAACTCGAGGGCCACGGCCGCGAGACCCGGCACATCCCGACCCCGGGCGGCGGCGAGGCCGATCTGAGTCGTACCGTCGGCTGGTTCACCACGCTGTATCCGGTGCTCGTCGACCCCGGCGCCGTCGACCTCGACGACCCCGCCGAGGTGAGCCGCGCACTCAAGGCCGTCAAGGACCAGCTGTCGGCGGTGCCCCACCGCGGTATCGGTTACGGCATTACCCGTTATCTCGGCCCGGACCACGGAGACACCGACCACGCCGATGCGGTGCCGGACCGGTCGCCGCAGGTGCTGTTCAACTATCTGGGCCGGGTCGGGGCCGCCGAGGCCAAAGACTTCGCGCCGCTGGGTCCGACGGGCCAACTCGGTGAGCGTCGCGACCCGCGGCAACGCCTCCCCCGTGAACTCGAGTTCAACGCCATCACCGAACCCGGCCCCGACGGGGCCGTGCTCCGCACCACGATCTCCTGGGCTGCCGGCCGGTTCGGTGACGACCGGATCGACAGGCTCCTGGACCTGTGGGAGCGCGCCCTGCACGCGGTGGCCGGGATCGCCGCGCTGGCATCGCATTCGGCCGGTGACTTCGCCCTGACCCCGGGCGGCGAGGTGATCCTCGATCAGGACGAACTCGACGCCATCGACGGACCCGGCCTCGTCGACGTGCTGCCGCCGACCCCGCTGCAGCAGGGCATGCACTTCCACAGCATCTTCGACGGCGCACAGTCGAGTATGTATGTGGAGCAACAGATCCTGACGTTGCGCGGAACCCTCGACGTCGAGCGGCTGCAGACGGCGGCCGCGATGTTGTTGCGGCGCCACCCCACCCTGGCCGCGGCGTTCCGGACGACACGGTCGGGTCGGGTGTATCAGCTCCTCGACACCGACTGCGCCGACCGGCTCGAGTTCACCGTGCTCGACCGGACCGCCGAACAGGTGAGCATCGACGAGATCGCCCGCGCCGATCGCGACCGCGGCTTCGATCCCGAGACGGCACCCCTGATGCGCTACACGGTGATCCCCGACGGCGACGACCACGTCGTGGTGCAGACGGTGCACCACCTGATCGCAGACGGGTGGTCGGTGCCGATCGCGTTGCGCGAGTTGTTCGCCGCGTACCGGGATGCCGGCCACCGGGATACCGGCTACCTGGATACCGCCGCACGGGACCGCACCGAGGTGCCCGCACACCGCCTCGATCGCGGTTTCGCCGGTTACCTACGCTGGATTGCCGCCCGCCGCCACGACGCCGACGTGGCGCGCTGGCGCGACGAACTCGCCGGTCGGCTCCATCCGGTGGTGGTGGCGCCGGGCGCCACGGCGTCGACCACCCTGGCCGAGATGTCGCTCGACGCACCGGAACTCGCAACGCTTGCGGCGCGGACCCGTGCGGCCGGGCTGCGCCTCCCCGATGTCGTGGAGGCCGCATGGGGATTGGCGTTGCGCCGGATGACCGGTGTCGACGACGGCACCGACGTGGTGTTCGGCTCGACCGTCTCGGGCCGGGACGCCCCGGTGGACGGGATCGACGATGCCGTCGGCATGTTCATCAACACCGTGCCCGTCCGCGCGCCGGGGGCAGCGCCCACCCGGCGCGCCCGCGACCTCGTCGACGGGCTTGCCGCACACCACGATCGGGTCCGCGACTGCCTGCACATCGGCCTGATCGACATCGCCCGCACGGCCGGACGATCGGCGGGAGAACTGTTCGACACCCTCGTGGTGGTGGAGATCGGCACCGGTGGCGATCAGATCGACACCAGCGGAACGGGCCTGGAGATCGTCGACATCGTCAACGACGGCGCGCCGCACTATCCGCTCACGGTGGTGATCACCCCGGACGCCCCTGCACCGCTGCGACTGATCCACGACGAGTCGGTGATCCCCCGCGCTCGCGCCGAGCGCATCGCCGCGCACCTCGTCACCGCGACCACGATGCTGCTGACCGACTGCACCGTCGCGGAGGTGAGTTCGGCTCTCGATTCCCTCGACGATGACGACGATGCGACGCTCGCGCAGGTGTGGACCGCGGCGGTCCGTGCGCACCGCAGCCGTCCGGCGCTCGGCGACCTGCGGGCCCAGTCGGCGCAGAGCACCCGCACCTATGGCGAGATCGACTCTACTGCAACAGCACTCGCCGAGCAGATCCGTCGCACCTTACCCGCCCCGACGCCCGGTGACCCACCACCGCGCGTGGCATTGCTGATCGAGCGATCGAGCCGCTTCGCCGAGGCCGTCATCGCCGCGGTACTGGCCGGGGTCACCTATGTCCCGCTCGATCCGTACTCGCCGCAGCAGCGCCTCGACCTCATCGTCGACGACTGCCGGCCCGCCCTGATCGTCGCCTCCCCTGATCACGCCGGGCTCGCGAAGCGTCTCGCCGACGACCACATCCCGGTCCTGTGCCCCGATCCCGACGGGCGTGACACGCCCGCCGAGCCCAACGGCACACTCCCACAACCACATCGCGTCCGCCCCGACGACCCCGCGTACCTCCTCTACACCTCCGGCTCCACCGGAACCCCGAAGGGCGTCGTGGTGACCCACCGCAACGTCGTGTCGCTGCTACGAAACGCCGAGAGCCACGTGGTGACCGGACCGGACGACATCTGGTGCATCGCACACTCCTTCGCCTTCGACTTCTCGGTGTGGGAACTGTGGGCGCCGCTACGCGCCGGCGCGCTGGCCGTCGTGGTCGATCACGCGCTGACCCGCATCCCTGCCGATCTCGCCCGCGCCCTGCGCGACGCGCGGATCACCGTGCTCAATCAGACACCGACTGCCTTCGCCGCGCTCGACGCGACCGGCGTGACACTTCCGGACCTGCGGTACCTGATCTTCGGCGGCGAACGTCTCGAACCGGCGCTGACCGGCCGGTGGCTGGACCGACACCCCGGTGCGGTGGCGATCAACATGTACGGGATCACCGAAACGACGGTGCACGTCACCGCGCTGACCCTCACCGACGGGATACGCGAGGACACGGGCAGCCCCATCGGCCGTCCGCTCGACGGTCTGGTGACTCACGTGCTCGACGAGCAGCTCCGTCCGGTGGCGGTGGGCGAGACCGGCATCCTGTACGTCTCCGGACCGCAGGTGTCGGCGGGGTATCACCGGCGACCGGACCTGACCGCCACCCGATTCGTCGCAAACCCCTTCCGTACCAACCACTTGCGAGCCGGTGGCGACCGCCTGTACTGCTCCGGTGATGTGGTGCGGGTACGGCCCGACGGCGGGATGGACTACATCGGCCGGGCCGATCGGCAGGTACAGGTACGCGGCTTCCGGATCGAGACGGGCGAGGTGGAGGCCGCGTTACGCCGTTCCGGGGTCGCCACCGAGGCCGCCGTGCTGGCCGTCGACACCGCCGACGGTCCGCGCCTACGTGCGGCAATCGTCGCCGACGGCGCACCAGGCTCCGGCGAGGATCACGCGGCCCGCGCGCGGCGCGCGGCTCGGGAGTCTCTTCCGGCGCACATGGTGCCCGACGAGGTGCTCGTGGTGGATGCCCTGCCGCGCACCGTCAACGGCAAACGCGATGACGAGCGGCTGCGGGAACTACTCGTCGCGATCCCCGTCGCCGCGATCCCCGAGATGGCAGCACCGGACAGCGGAGACCCCCACGTCCCGGACACGCGGGTCACCGCCGTGGCGTCGGTGATCGCCGAAGCCCTCGACCTCGACGCGGTCGGCGGCAATGACGATTTCTTCATGCTCGGCGGCGACTCGATCGTGGCGATCCGGGTGGCCAACCGGCTCACCGCGAGCGGCGTCAAGGTGACCCCGCGCGATGTGTTCCTCGGCCGTACCCCGGCGCGGATCGCCGAACGCCTCGGTACCGATGCGGTGCCCGTCTTGAGCAGTGCGGCAGCGGATTCCGGAACCGGCGTCGCACCCGTGCCGACGCCCATCCTGCTCCGCCAGCACGAGTGGGGATTCCCCGATGACCTGGTGCAGGCACGGCTGGTCCGGACGCCGCAGGGCGTCACCGCCGATCAGATCCGCACCGCTCTCACCGCCGCCGTCGACGCACACCCGATGCTCGGCGCCGTGATCACCGGCACCGAGGCCGATGCGGCGCTGTCGATCTCGATGCCGGACTCCGGTCCGGCGACGCCGCCGGTGCGGGAGTCGGCGTCGGCCGACCCGGCCGATGCGGTGCGTGAACTGATCGACGACATCAGCATCGCCGACGGCCGACCGATCGCCGCTGCCCTCCTCGACGCCGGACAGTGCGTGGTGCTGCTGGCCCACCATGCGGTGGTCGACAGCGTGTCGTGGATGGTCATCGTCGACGACCTCGAGCAGGCCCTGCGTGGCGGGCGTCCGGCTGCGGAGCCGAGTTCGTATGCCACGTATGCGCAGCAGGTGATGCGCGCGGCCTACAGCCCCGTCATCGCATCGGATCTCGAGCATTGGCGAGACCTGCACACCACCGAGCCACTGGTCGCGGCAACGGTATTCGACGCACACCGGATCACCACCCACACCGTCGAGGTCGACGGACCGGAGGTGGCTGTCGTCATCGACGAGGCCGCGTCCGCGCTCGGTGCGGCGGTCACCGAGGTGATCGTCGCCCTCATGCTCGCGTCGGTCGCACGTCTGCTCGGCACCGAACCCACCCTGCTCGTCGACATCGAAGGGCACGGTCGCCCCGATCCGGGTGAGCCGGTGCGCGGCGGCGACGTGGCGCTGGACTGCGGTCGCACCGTCGGATGGTTCACCCAGATCGCACCGGTGCGGGTGACGGCCCGTACCGACGCCGCGGTGACCTCCCGCGAACTGGCCGCGGCTCTCGCCGATCAGCCGGACCCGCTGGGCTACATGGCCTTACGCCACATCCACGCGCGGACGTCCCGACTGCTCGCCGAGGGCGGAGCACAGATCCTGGTGAATTATCTGGGTCGCGGCGAGAGCCGTGAGATGTTGCCCACCCCACCACCGTCCGCCCCGCCGCGCACCCCGTACGCCGTCGAGGCCGACGTCTGGGTCAGTGGGTCATCACCGCGCCTGGTGGTGCAATTCGCCGTGGCCGAGTCGATCTCGGACATCGTCGGCCAGGAGATCACCGCCGAAGCGATCACCGACGCGGTGCGGAGCAGCGTCGGCGCGCTGGCCGCCGAGATCGACCGGACGGCCGATCGTGGCCCGGTGCCGGTGCCGCCGACGGTGTTGCAGCGGGGCCTGCTGTTCCAGTCGCAGGTCGCGCCGTCGGGGTCCTATCACGCGCAGACCGCGTTGACCTTCGACCGGGAGATCGATCCGGATCAGCTCGCCGAGGCCTTCGCCGACGCCGTCGTCGTGCACCCGGCGATGGGCGCGCGATTCGATCTGAGTGCGGCATCACCCACCCAGTACCTGCCCGGGCGTGACGAGCGCGTGCTGTTGCCGGTCGAGGTCGTCCACACCGACAGCACCTCGTCCGACGAGCATGCCCTGCGGGAACGTGATCGCGCACAGGCGATTCCGCTCGACCGCTCGCCCGCCGCCCGTGCAACCATCGTCCGGCGCGCCGGTCACGGTGACACGGTGTTGTTCACCTATCACCTCGCACTGCTCGACGGGTGGTCGAGGGCGCGTTTCCTCACCGAGTTCCTCGACCGGTTGCGTGATCGCGAACAGTCCGCGGTGCGTACCCCGCGGCCGGCACGGCCCGGCTTCGCCGAGGTGGCCACACTGCTCGACGCCCGAGATGACCGGCAGGACATCGCATTCTGGCGTTCGGCTCTCGGCGGAATGGCCGCGCCGACACTGGTGGGCCGGACCGCGGAGGTCGGCGCACCGGCCCCGGTAGCGGCCGAGGTGTTGCCGCGCAAGATCATCCGCTTCCTCGACGCCACCGAGACCGCCGATCTCCTCGCGGCGGGTCGCGCGCACGGGGTGACGTTGACGGCGTTGGCCACCGTCGCCATGGCGTTGACCCTGCACCGAGCGACCGGTGAGTCCGACGTGATGTTCGGGCTGTCGGTGTCGGGGCGCGACCTGCTGGAGGTGCCCGGCATCGACGAGGTCGTGGGCGTACTCCTCAACACCGTGCCGGTCCGTGTCCAGGTCGACGCGTGGCGTCCGATCCGGGAGATGTTGCGCCGCATCTCCGACGATCGTGCCGCGGCGATGCCGCATGACGGGGCCGATCTCGGTGAGATCCATCGAGAGCTGGGGGTCACCGCCCTCTTCGATTCGCTGGTGGTGATCCAGAACTTCCTCGACCCGGAGGCGGCCCGCGAGACCCGGGACCGGCACGGGATTCTCACCGAGGAGGCCGAGGACTCCACCCACTTCGCGCTGACGTGGGTGTTCACCCCCGGCGACGAGATGACGCTGAAGGTCGAATATCGCGCCGAGCTGGTCGACGAGACCACGGCGACGCGGCTGGCCGACCACGCCATGACCGTGCTGCGGGCACTCTCGCGCACCGCGCAGGCGCCGGATACTCCGTTGGCCGCCCTGCCGGTGGCATCCGATCCTGCTGTGTCAGGCCCGAATCCGGCTGCGGTGGCGGCCGCGAACGAGCCGTGGTCGTCGACCGTGATGGACGAGTTCGCCGGGGCCGTGCGCCGCGAACCGGAGTCGGTGGCACTGGTGTGCGGCGCGGTGCAGTGGAGCCTTGGGGAGCTTGCCGATCGGGTCATGCGGCTGGCCGGCCGGCTCGCGGAGGCGTCGGTCGCGCCCGGCTCGACCGTCGCGATCGCCGTTCCCCGCTCCGCCGAGGTGGTCGTCGCCATCCTCGGGGTGCTGTGGTCCGGCGCGCGATACACGCCACTGGACCTCGAGCACCCCGACGACCGGCTGCGCGCGATCTGCGACGACTGTGCTCCCGATGTGGTCCTGGTCTCCGACGAATCGAGCCATCGCATGTCGGCGGTGGTTCCCGCCGACCGGCTGATGCCGGTCACCGACGATCCCGCGGCCCCGGCACTGGCCGTCTCGCGCGCCCATCCCGAAGGCGACGCGTACGTGATCTACACCTCCGGGAGTACCGGCACCCCGAAGGGCGTCGTCATCGGACATGCAGGCCTGGCCAACATGCTGGCCAATCACCGGCGGCGGATCTTTGCCCCGGCGGTGCAGTCGGCGGGCCGGAGATTCCGCGTGGCCCATGCCATCTCGTTCGCCTTCGACATGTCGTGGGAGGAGCTCCTGTGGCTCGCGGAGGGTCACGAGGTGCACATCTGCGACGAGGAACTGCGCCGCGACGCCACCGGGCTCGTCGCCTACGTCGCCGAGCACCGGATCGACGTCCTCAACGTCACGCCCGGACAGGCCGATCAACTCGTGGCCGAGGGACTTCTCGCGGCGCAGGCACACATTCCGCCGCTCATCCTGCTCGGCGGTGAGGCGGTGTCGGCCACCCTGTGGGCGCGGCTGCGAGCCACCGCGGGTACCCGCGGCTACAACCTGTACGGGCCCACCGAATACACGATCAACACCCTTGGCGTGGGTACCGACGAGTCGGCCACGCCGTCCATCGGACGGCCGGTGGACAACACCGAGGTGATGATCCTCGACAAGTGGCTGCGTCCGGTGCCCGACGGGGTGGCCGGCGAGTTGTATGTCACCGGTGTGGGATTGGCTCGCGGCTACCTCCATCTCGCGGCCCGGACCGCCGCGACGATGGTGGCGTGCCCGGCCGGCGCCGCGGGTGAGCGCATGTATCGGACCGGAGACCTGGTGCGGCGTAACAGCGACGGCCTGATCGACTATCTCGGTCGCACCGACGACCAGGTGAAGATCCGCGGCCATCGGGTCGATCCCGCCGAGGTGTCGGCGGTGGTGCTCGAGCGGTTCGCCGACCATGTCCGCGATGCGGTGACCATCGCCCGTGACGGGGTGTTGTGCTGTCATCTGGTGGCCGACACCGACGATCCGGCTCACCTGACGACCCTGGTGCGCGACGGCTTGCGTGACGCGCTGCCCGACTACCTGGTGCCCACCCGATTCTCGGTGCAGGAACGGATTCCGTTGACACTCAACGGCAAGATCGACCATGCCAAGCTCGGCGCGGGAGACCTCGTCGAGTCCGGCGGCCGCCCGCTGGCCGGGCCGCAGGAGGAACTCGTCGCCGAGCTGATGGCCGAGGCCCTCGACTGCGACGATGTCGACTCCGACGTCGACTTCTTCGCGGTCGGCGGCCATTCGATGTCAGCGGTTCGTCTGGCCGCGCTGCTGCGGGGCGAGTTCGGGCGGCCGGTCTCGGTACGGGAGGTCTACGAGCTTCGGACCGTCTCGGCGATGGCCGCCGAATTCGGTTGAGACACAACGATTGAGGCTAGGTGGTCACAGCAGGGTCAGTGCCGTGTGCTGAGCTCGTCGCAGAGGTCACGGACCAGCGCGAGCCGCCACACGGCATGATCGTGGCCGCCGTCGATGACGCGCATGGTCGCCCGGGCACCGCGGTCGGTGAGTGCGGTGCGCACCGCATCGACGTGCCGGTGCATGGCGGGCTCGCCACTGCCGACGGTGAACCGGAACGAGAGGGCCGGCGACGAGAGGTCGAGCGTGTCACCGCCGAGTTCCTCCAGGACCGCACCACCGTGGGGCCCGTCGAGCGGCCCGCCCATCGCCGGCGCCGGCCACCAGAACGAGGGTGACTGTGCGACAACGGCATCGATACCACGTACCGCCGAGCCCGCGCCCGCGGCAACAACCGCGGCACGCACCGCGGCCACCCCGCCGAGGCTCTGCGCGGCCAGGACGGTGTACCCGCGATGCAACCCGCGCCCGAGGAGATCGGCGTCCACGGCGGCCAGCACCGACGTGGCCACCGCGGATGCCATTGCAGCCGAGGTCAGTTCGTCCTCCCGCGCCGACCGGTCAAGGGGTGCGGGCAGGTAGGCCAATGCCACCGAGTCGAGCACCGACACCCACTCGGCCGATCCGGCGGCCGCGGCAGCGAGCGCGGACGACAGCGGATACAGGTGCAGCCAGTCATCCCCGTCGAGCAGCAGCACCACCGGGACGATGCCGTCGGCGGCGGCCCGACGCGGAGCGCTCAGGTGCATCGTCGCGCGACGGCCGAGGACACCACGATCGAGTCGAATGCGCTGCGGGCGAGATCTTTCCGCGGCCTCCTCGACCCAATCGGCCGAGTCCGGTCGCCACAGGTCCAACCCGTCGAGCCCCGACCGCGGCGCGTGCGGATGGGTGAGCAGCGACACCAGCCCACCCGGGCTGTCGGCGTTGAACGGATCGGCGCCGGGTGCATCGTCACCGGGTGCGATGCGATAACTGGTTGCCGGAAAGGCCATCTCGACGCGGGCGACGCCGGGTGAGGCAGGCAGCGGCAGCGGTGCGTCGCCCACCAGTGCCGCGAGGTCGTCGGCCGCGATCGGCACGAACCCGACCGGCGGACCGCCGTCCTCGCGGACGACGGTGGCGCCACGCGCGTCGAGGTCGGTGATCAGCAAGGCCTCGGCGCTGCCGTCGGGCAGGACGCGATACCGCGGCCAGCACGGCGATCTGCGCTCGTCCACGAGATCGAAGACAACGTCGGCGTGCGGTGCGAGCAGGTCAGCAGAAATGGGCATTTCGGCACTTTCGGTCGAATTGACTCATAAGCTAAGGCTCCACTAACCTACCTGGGTGCGCGTAGTGACCTTCGGTTATCAGACCTGGGGGCACCGGACCCTCACCGCGGCCCTGAAATCGGGGCACGACGTCGTCCTGGCCGTCACCCATCCCACCAGCTCCCACCCCTACGAGCAGATGTTCAGCGACTCCGTCGAGGATCTCGCGCAGGCCCATGGGGTTCCGGTCCACGTCGCGCAGCGAGCCGACGACGCCCTGATCGACGCGGTGCACCGAGCCAAGCCCGACGTGATCCTGGCCAACAACTGGCGGACCTGGTTGCCCAAGAGCGTCTTCGATCTACCCACCCACGGCACCCTCAACGTCCACGACTCCCTGCTGCCCGAGTACGCGGGATTCTCGCCGGTCCTCTGGGCCCTGCTCAATCGGGAGAGCCGCGTCGGGGTGACTGTCCACCGCATGGACGAGACACTCGACGGCGGCCCGATCGTGGCGCAGCAGTCGATCCCGGTGGGACCGACGGCCACCACCACCGAACTCGTGGCGGCCACCACCGAGTTGATCGAACCCCTGGTGCTCTCGACGCTGTCGGCCCTCGCCGACGGCACCCTCACCGATCACCACCAGGACCCGGCTCGCGCCACCTATTTCCACAAGCGCTCCGACCGCGAGTCCCGGATCGACTTCACCGCGAGCGCCGCCGACATCGAGCTGTTGGTGCGCGCCCAGTCCGACCCGTACCCGAACGCGCACTTCCGATTCCGCGGTGAGCGGCTGCGGGTGATCCGCGCGCATGTGTCGCGGGGCCGCTTCGGCGGCACCCCCGGACGCGTCACCGTCGAGTGTGAAGGCGGCATCGCGGTGGTGTGCGGCTCCGACGCCCCCAATCGGCCAGCCCCGGCGATCGTCCTCGATCGTCTGCGGCTCGACGACGGCCGGGAGGTACCGGCCACCGAGTACTTCGGCACGCGTGCCGGTTATGTGGACGAAATCTGATCGGCTTCGCCGAGAGAACACAGGAGATATGGTGACGTTCAACAAGATACGTGGTGGCGCTGTCCTGATGGCGCTCGTCGCCCTGGTGGCGGCGCTCCTCACGGCCTGCGGCTCGGATTCCGACGACTCGTCGTCGAGCGCGGCGCCGGCGGCCGAGCAGGGTGCACTGCCGGCGACCATCACCCACAAGTTCGGTTCCACCGAGGTCACCGCGGTACCCAAACGCGTGGTGTCGCTGGGCTACACCGACCAGGATGCGTTGCTGGCGCTCGGCGTGGTGCCGGTGACGGTGCGCAACTGGGACGGCATGACCACCACCAAGGGCGCGGCGGTCGGCGCGTGGGCCACCGATCTACTCAAGGGCCAGAAGCCGGAGATCTACAACGCCGAGGAGATCGATCCGGAAGCCATCGCCGCGATGAAACCGGATCTGATCGTCGCCGTCTACTCCGGTATCGACAAGGACACCTATGACGCGTTGTCCAAGATCGCCCCGGTGATCGCCCAGAAGGCCGACTACGCCGACTACGAGCAGCCGTGGGACGTGACCACCGAGGAGATCGGTGCCGCTGTCGGACAACCCAAGAAGGCCGCCGAACTCGTCGCAGGCGTGAAGAAGAAGATCACCGATCTCGGGGCCGCCCACCCGAACTGGAAGGGCAAGACCGTCAGCGTCGCCACCTACGACGGCAGCGCACTGTCGGCGTTCTCCGCGGCCGATCCCCGGACGCAGTTCTTCACCGCTCTCGGCTTCGCCCCGAACACGCAGGTCGATCAGGCCGCCGGCGACAAGTTCTACGCGACGCTGTCGCTGGAGGAAGCCCGCAAGCTCGACACCGACGTGATCGTGTGGGATCAGCTGTCCTACGCACCCAAGGGCAAGCAGACGATCCTGGACCAGAGCGCGCTGGCGAACCTGCCCGCGGTCAAGGACAACCACAGCGTCTACCTCGAGGGCGAACTCGAGAAGGCGTTCGGTTGGCAGACCGTGCTCAGCCTCGGCTACGTCGTCGACAACATCGGGACGCCGCTGGCGCAGGCCGCCGGCTAGCGCTCACGGCCTCCCCTCGACGAGGGCCCGTACCGTCACCTCTCCCCGAGGTCTCGGTACGGGCCCTTCTCGTACTCCGGACCAGTCGTTCTGCCTCGGTTCTGGACATCAAGTTCACTTGAAGTTCTAACCTGGCTGCCATGAGCATGGAATCGGTCGCGTGGGACGTCATGTACAAATCGATGACCTCCCCCGACGGCACGCCCCGCAGCCCCGATCGGCGCGGCACACTGCGCCGGATCGGCGGCTTCGCCCGCCCGCATGCCCGCCGGATCGTCGCCTTCCTGGTGTTGTCGATCTTCACCGCCGTGCTGACGGTGGTGACACCACTGCTGGCCGGGCACGTGGTCAACCTGATCACCGCACAGGATTCCGGCGCCGCCGCGGCCATCGCGGGCTTCGCCGGCCTGATCGCCGTGATCGCGGTGGCCGAGGCGGCCGCGTCGGTGGTGACGCGGTGGCTCTCGGCCAACATCGGCGAGGGTCTGATCCTGGATCTGCGGCGCGCGGTCTTCGACCACGTCCAGCGCATGCCCGTCGCGTTCTTCACCCGTACCCGCACCGGCGCCCTGGTGAGCAGGCTCAACAACGACGTCATCGGCGCCCAACGCGCGTTCAGTGACACGCTCTCGGGGGTGGTGTCGAATCTGGTGACGCTGGTGCTGACGCTCGGCGTGATGATCGCGATCAGTTGGCAGATCACGGTGCTGGCGTTGATCCTGTTGCCGGTCTTCGTCATTCCGGCCCGCCGCCTCGGCAAGCGGATGGCGGCGTTGTCGCGCGAGGCCGCCGAACACAACGCCCGGATGTCGACCCAGATGACCGAACGGTTCTCCGCTCCGGGAGCGACGCTGGTCAAACTGTTCGGACGCCCGGAGCAGGAGTCGGCGGAGTTCGCCGACCGCGCGGATCGTGTGCGCGACATCGGGGTTCGGCGTGCGATGCTGCAGACCGTGTTCATGACGGCGCTGACCTTGGTCTCCGCACTGGCACTGGCGTTGGTCTACGGGCTCGGGGGCTGGCTGGCCGTGCACCAGCACCTGTCGGCCGGGGCCGTCGTCTCCCTGGCCCTGCTGCTCACCCGCATGTACGCGCCGCTGACCGCGCTGGCCAACGCCCGCGTCGAGATCATGAGTGCGCTGGTCAGTTTCGAGCGGGTCTTCGAGGTGCTCGACCTGCGACCACTGATCGTCGACAAGCCCGACGCCGTCGACGTCCCCCGCTCCGACGCCGGGGTGTCGGTGCGCTTCCGTGACGTGTCGTTCGCCTACCCGTCGGCCGACAAGGTGTCGCTGGCCTCCCTGGAAGAGGTTGCGCAACTGGATAATCGGGGCGGCCAGACGGTGCTGCACCACATCGACCTCGACGTCCCCGCAGGCGGCATGCTCGCCCTCGTCGGCAGCTCCGGCGCGGGCAAGTCGACCATCGCATCGCTGGCCACCCGCCTCTACGACGTCGATGACGGTGTTATCGAGCTCAACGGCGTGGATCTGCGTGACCTGACCGCCACCACCGTGCATCGCACCGTCGGATTGGTCACCCAGGACGGTCACCTGTTCCACGACACCGTTCGCGCCAATCTGGTTCTGGCACAGCCGGACGCATCCGACGACGAGATCTGGGAGGCACTGCGCCGGGCGCGTCTCGACGAATTGATCGCGTCGCTGCCCGAGGGACTCGACACCGTCGTCGGCGAACGCGGCTACCGGCTCTCCGGCGGTGAGCGGCAGCGGTTGACGATCGCGCGGCTGCTCCTGGCGAAACCGTCGGTGGTGATTCTCGACGAGGCCACCGCGCATCTGGATTCGACGTCGGAGGCCGCGGTCTCCGAAGCCCTCGGCGAGGCCCTGGCCGGACGCACCTCCATCGTCATCGCGCATCGCCTCTCGACGATCCGCGCCGCCGATCAGATCGCCGTCATCGAGGACGGCCGGATCGTCGAACGCGGTGACCACCCCACGCTTCTCGCACGAGGCGGTCGGTACGCACAGCTCTATCGCACCCAGTTCGCGGCCGACGACGACGAGGCGTGCTGCGCGGCCGGGGCGTAGGGCGTTTGGCGGTTCCGCGGGTTCAGCTCTCGGGTGCGCGGCCGGTGGTGCGCCGCGCGATCAGTGTCGGCGGTAGGACGAGCCTGCGCGACGACCTCATGCGCGAGGCGGTCGGCGTCCTGTGGCACAGCGACTCCCCGGCCGGTGTGAACCGGGGCCAGCACATCGTCGGCGGGCGGTCGGCCTGACGGCGCCGACGCACGACGATCGCTGAGCGAGCGCGCCACGTACGAATACAGATTCCACATGAGCGGACCCTCGACCCCCAAAATCAGGGTTTTTCGGCCAACTTGGTGGAATCTGTATTCGTATGGCACGGTCGCGGCGATCCCGCGGGAGGGGTCAGTCGTCCTCGTCGTCCGCGGGCTGTGCGGGCGGGGTGAGCCGAGCCTTGCGGTAGGTCATCACGAGCATCGCGATGTTCACCACGATCAGGACGATGCCGAGGGTGACCCACAGCCACCGGCCGTCGCGCCACCAGATGTAAGTGAGGAAGCCGACGCAGACCATCACGATGATCGCCCCGATGGTCACCATGCCCCGCGAAAAGGTCTGCGCGGCGCTCTGGAACTGGTGATCGGTCATGGTGACGCCGACCCTCCTGGTCTGTGGCTCGGGAAGTACTCAGTGGCTCGAGAAAAATTCAGTGCCCGATGACGATCGTCAACGCGATCGCCACCGCAATCACCACTATGGCAGCGACCACCACCAGCAGATGCGAGGACCCCGGCATCGGGCCACCCTCACGCAGTGCACGATCGGTCCGGCGCCACCGCCAACCGCCCATGACGGCGATCGCACACCCGAGCGCCACCATCACCAGGCCGAGGGTCGTCTCCAGTGTGCGATCGGTGATGTCGGGAGCCACGTAGACGATCGCGACACCACCGGCCAGGAATCCCAGCGACGTCCGAACCCACGCGAGCAGCGTGCGTTCAGCCGCCAGCGTGAACCGCGCATCCGGCGCGCCGGCTACCCTCCCGGGCTGGTCCCGCCCGTCATCCGGCCCACTTGTTCTCTCGGTCGTCAGCGCTCTTCGCCTCTCGGATCGCGCGGCCGGCGAACTCGGCCGACACCTCGATGGCCTCCAGTGTCTCCCGATGGTGCGAACCGAAGACCGGGAACGCGTGAATCTGCCACGAATAGCTGTGCGCCTCCGCCCGGACCCCGGCCTCGTCGAGGTTCTCGACGAGGTCGATGACATCGGGTTCGAGCAGTTCGTTCTCCGCGGTGATCATGATGGTCGGGGGAAAGTCCTCCAGCTCGAGGTCGGCGATGCGGCGCACCCCGGTGAAGGCGACCGGGCCGCGCAAGAAGTGCGGCGCGAGCTTGACCAGCTGGGACAACGGGATGTAGGCATCGGAACGGCTGCTGCGGTCGGGATTGTCGGCCAGGTCGAGATCCAACAGCGGTGAGAACCCGATGAGCGCTGCCGGTGTCGGGAGTCCTTGTGCGGCAGCCCCTTCGACGACCTTGGCGGCCAGGAATCCACCCGCCGAATCGCCGGCGACGACGACGCGTCGGTATCCGCGTTCGGTCAGCAACTCCCGGTAGGCCGACATCGCGTCGCTGACCGAGGTACCGACCCCGGCCGCGGGCAGCTGCCGGTAGACGAGGGAGAACACCGGCACCTCGCAGGCGCGCGAGAGTCGCGCCGCAATCGACCGGTGCGTCCCCACCCCGCCGACGACGAAGGCGCCGCCGTGCAGATAGAGGATCGCGGTGTCGGAGTCCCGGCGTGAGGGGCCGGTGGGCAGGATCACCTCGGCCGGTCGGTCACCGAGGCGAATCTGCTCCCGGACGACGTTGTGCGGTTTGGGCCCGACGGCGAACATGCGGTCGATGAGGAAGAGTCCGGCCATACCCTCCCGGTTGAGCGGCCACAGCGACAGCAACGGTTTCAGGAACAGTCGGCTACCCACCCAGATCGGATACGAGAGCGCGCTGGCCTTGCGGTGTTGGACGATCGGCATACCGAATACCTCCTGTGCCGGCGTCGGGCGGGTCCGATGGGGCATGACCGGTGTGGACGGGTCAGCTCCAACCTCTGGTGTAAGCGAACCTACACCGAGATCAGAGTTCATTCCGGTTGTTCGGCAGCCTTTGCGTGCAGGGTCACCGCGGGCGGGATAACGGAGACGATCGACACCTTCCGTTCACCCGTGTCCGGCGCAACTCGTCGACCAGTCGCGATATTCTTCTCGTTCCATGTCTAGACAACGGTGGTGAGTGTGGAGATCCCAGCACAGTATTTGCTGTCGTCGCAGGCCAGCGACCCGCGAACACTCTGTGACATTCTCGACGAGACCGCCGCCCGCTACCCCGATGCGCCCGCGATCGACGACGGTGAGCGGGTGTACAGCTACGCGCAACTGCGCGCGGTGATCCGCCGCGGCGCCGACCGTCTCGCGGCGGCCGGGGTGCGGCGCGGCGGGCGTGTCGGTATCCGGATGTCGTCGGGGTCGCGGGACCTCTACACCGCGATCCTCTCGGCGATCTACGCCGGTGCGGCGTATGTGCCCGTCGATGCCGACGACCCCGACGAGCGCGCCGAACTCGTCTTCGGCGAGGCCGGGATCGACGTGCTGATCGACGCCGACGGCGTGCACCCGACGTCGACTCCCGAGGAGTCCAACGCCACGCCCGGTGATGCCGGCGCCGCTCGTCCCACCACCGCCGACGACGCGTGGATCATCTTCACCTCCGGATCGACCGGGACCCCGAAAGGTGTTGCGGTGACCCATCGCAACGCCGCGGCCTTCGTCGACGCCGAGGCGCGGCTG
>NZ_MVPX01000457.1:0-14365 GCF_002043085.1 Gordonia sp. i37
GGTCACTCGTCCGCAGCGGAATGGACCTGGGCCCGTGGCTGGTGGCGCGCGACATCACCGTGGTGTCCACCGTCCCGACACTGGCGTCGCTGTGGCCTCCGGAGGCTCTCGAGGCGGTGCGTCTGCTGATCTTCGGCGGGGAGGCGTGCCCACCGGAACTCGGTGAGCGGCTCGCTGTTCCGGGCCGCGAGGTGTGGAACACCTACGGGCCCACCGAGGCAACGGTGGTGGCCTGTGCGGCACCGTTGGGCGGAGAGGGGCCGGTGCGGATCGGATTGCCGCTTCCCGGTTGGGATCTCGCAGTGGTCGATGCCGAAGGGCGGCCGGTCGCCGAGGGCGAGATCGGCGAGCTCATCATCGGCGGCGTCGGACTGGCCCACTACCTGGACCCGGCCAAGGACGCCGAGAAGTATGCGCCGATGCCCACTCTCGGGTGGGAGCGCGCCTATCGCAGTGGTGATCTCGTCCGGCTCGACGCGCAGGGCTTGGTCTTCCAAGGGCGCGCCGACGATCAGGTGAAGGTCGGCGGTCGGCGCATCGAACTCGGCGAGATCGACAATGCGCTGCAACACCTCCCGGGGGTGACCGGTGCGGCCGCTGCGGTACGCCGATCGGCGGCCGGTAACGCACTACTCGTCGGCTACCTGGTCTCCACCGACCCCGAGTTCGACGTCTCGGCAGCGCACGCCATGCTCTCCGAGCGACTGCCGGCGCCGATGGTGCCGCGACTGGCACTCGTCGACGAACTGCCCACCCGAACCTCCGGCAAGGTCGACCGCAATGCGCTGCCCTGGCCGCTGCCCGGGGCGGGCACCGACGACGACGACGATGACGCCGACGACTTCACCGCCACCGAGCAATGGCTCGCCGACCGCTGGACCGACGTGCTCGGCGCTCGCATCGCCAGCGTCAACGCCGACTTCTTCACCGAGGGCGGCGGCTCGCTGTCCGCGGCGCAGCTGGTGACCGCGCTGCGGGAACGGTATCCGCAGGTCACCGTCGCCGACCTCTACGATCACCCGCGGTTGGGGTCGCTGGCGCGGATGCTCGACGCGATCGCGCCGGCCACGGTCGTCGTCGAACGCGAGGTCACCCCGACCCCGCGTCGCACCGGTGTCGCCCAGATCCTGCTGTCGGTGCCCCTGACCACCCTGACCGGTCTGCAGTGGGCGACGTGGCTGGGCGTGACCAACAACGTCGCGGGCGCCGCGGCCCGCGCACTCGATGTCTCGGTGCCGTGGCTGGTCGAGGTGAACTGGTGGGTGGTGATCGTCGCCTTTGCGATCTTCATCACCCCGCCGGGCCGGATGCTGATCGCCGCGGCCGGAGCGCGGGCACTGCTGGCCGGTGTCACCCCCGGCGACTACCCGCGGGGCGGATCGGTGCACGTCCGGCTGTGGGTGGCCGAGCGACTGTTGGAAGCCGCGGGCGCGGCGAACATGTCCGGTGCCCCCTGGATGATCTACCTGGCCCGCGCGTTGGGCTCGAGCATCGGCCGCGGCGTCGACCTGCACACCATCCCACCGGTGACCGGCATGCTCACCGTCGGCGAGGGTGCGTCGATCGAACCCGAGGTCGACCTGTCGGGATGGTGGATCGACGGCGACGTCGTGCGGATCGGGGAGATCGTGATCAAACGCGGCGCCTCGATCGGCGCCCGCTCGACGCTGGCTCCGGGTGCGGTGATCGGCCGCGACGCCGAGATCGGACCGGGCTCGGCGGTGTTCGGGCGGGTGAAGAAGGGCCAGCACTGGGCCGGTTCGCCCGCGGTCAAGGTGGGCAAGGCCGGCCATCCGTGGCCGGCACATCGCCCGCCCCGCCGATCGGGCTGGGTCCCGGTGTACGGGGTGTCGTCGTTGCTGCTGGCCGCGATCCCGCTGATCTCACTGGGCGCGGGGCTCGCGGTGATCGGCACCTGGGCGCTGCACGCCGACCGGCTGCGTGACGTCGCCCTCCGCGCGTTGATCCTGACCCCGGCCGCCACACTGGTGAGTCTGGGCGTGTTCGCCGTGATCACCGCCGTGCTCGTGCGGCTGCTCGCGCTGGGGATGACCAAGGGGTATCACCCGGTGCGGTCGCGAGTCGGCTGGCAGGTGTGGATGACCGAGCGGCTGCTCGATTCGGCACGGACGTACCTGTTCCCGCTGTACGCGAGCCTGTTGACGCCGTGGTGGTTCCGCATCCTGGGCGTCAAGGTCGGCAAGGGCACCGAGATCTCGACGGCGCTGGTGTTGCCGAAGTTCACCACCATCGACGACGGTTCCTTCCTCGCCGACGACACCATGGTCGCCTCCTATGAACTCGGCGGCGGCTGGCTGCACATCGACGACGCGAAGATCGGCAAACGCTCGTTCCTGGGCAATTCCGGGATGGCCGGGCCGGGTCGGAAGGTGCCCAAGAACGGCCTGGTCGCCGTGCTGTCGGCGGCGCCCGATCGGGCCAAGTCCGGGTCGAGCTGGCTGGGTAGTCCGCCGGTTCGGTTGCGCCGCACCGCCGCCCGGACCGATACCTCACGCACCTTCGATCCGCCGATGCGCCTGAAGGTCGCCCGGTCGGTCATCGAGACCCTGCGTCTGATCCCGGTGATGGTGTCGTTCGTGCTCGGGCTGTTCATGCTGATCGGTCTGCAGTACATCGCCTTTCACGCGAACTACGTGATCGCCGGGTTGGTGAGCGGACTGATCCTGCTCGTCGCGGGCGCGGCGGCCTGCTGTATCGCCGCAGCCGCCAAGTGGCTCGTCGTCGGACGCATCGTGGTCTCCGAGCATCCGCTGTGGAGTTCGTTCGTGTGGCGCAACGAGCTCTCGGATGCGTTCGTCGAAACCGTTGCCGCACCGTGGTTCGCCAACGCCGCCACGGGAACGCCGATCCTGAACCTGTGGTTGCGGATGCTCGGCGCCACCATCGGTCGTGGGGTGTGGTGCGAGACCTACTGGCTTCCCGAGGCCGACCTGGTGACGTTGGGTGACGGCGCGACCGTCGAGCGCGGCTGCGTGGTGCAGACCCATTTGTTCCACGACCGGGTGATGGCCATCGACCGGGTGGTCCTGGAGCCGGGTGCGACGATGGGCCCGCACTGTGTCGCGCTGCCTGCCTCGGGGATCGGGACGTCGGCGACGGTGGGCCCGGCGTCGCTGGTGATGCGTGGTGACGTGGTGCCGGCACACACCCGGTGGCAGGGCAATCCGATCGCACCCTGGTTCGGCTGACGCGAAGGGCCGCAACCGGAATCCGGTTGCGGCCCTTCTTTCGATGGTTCGCGCGCGACGCGCTCAGAGGGTGTCGGGGCCGCTCTCGATCTTCTTGGGCAGCGTGCACAGCGTGACGATGCTGATGACGACGAGCATGACGCCGCCGACGAAGACGACCACGGTGACGGCGTACTGACCGAGGATGATCATCACGATGCCGGCGATCACCGAGATCACGCCGGAGAGGATCAGGAACCAGGTCGGGGAGTGCTGGGAACCGGAAACCGCACTGAAGAGGTCGTGCACGCCCTGGAAGATCCAGCCGATGCCGATGAACAGTGCGAGCAACCACACCGCGTCACCCGGGCTGAACAGGGCGATGATGCCGACGAGCAGGGTCAGCACACCGACGACGCCGAGCAGCGCCCGTAACCCGGTGGAGAGAAATGTCGCGGCAAATGCCTGGTAGAGCCGGAAGATTCCGGCGATGATCAGCGAGATGCCGAACAGCACGGCGAGCACGAGAGTGGTCGCGCGGGGCCAGAAGACGGCGACGAGGCCGAGCACGATCCCGACGATGGACGTCACGATCAATGCCGTGCGGACCGCGCCGATGATCTCGTTCGGGAATTGTCTGGTGTTCACACCGAATGTCATTGCCGAAGATTATCCCGAATTCGGTGTGAGGGATGAGAGGTCGGCGCAGGTTGGGCCGAAGGACTCTCGGCGGTATCGCCCGATCGACCCGCGCATCACCCGCAGGGGGTGAACCGGTAGACAAGATGGCGTGAGCGATATCGCCTTCTTCCGGCCCGACACCGACGGGCGGGTGTTGCCACTTGCCTACGCCCGCAGCCTGTGGGCGCCGGGCACCCTCAACGGACCCGCGGTCTGCGCGCTGGCCGCGCATGCAGCCGAGCAGCGGATCGCCGAGCCGGGTTTCCGGGCGGCACGTTTCACCATCGACCTGTTCAAGGCGGCGCGGGAGATTCCGACCACCACCCGAGCCCGTGTGCTGCGAGCGGGTGGGCGGATTCGGGTCGCCGAGGTCGACGTCGTGCAGTTCCCCGACGACAGCGCGGCAAAGGCCGAGGTGATCGTGGCGCGGGCGACGGCGGTGTTCCTGCGCGAGTCGCAGAATCCGCCGGGGCAGCGGTGGCAACGTGATGCCGGGGCCCGCACCTTCTCGCCGCCGACGACCGCGGTCGACGACTGGGCACCCCGCTTCGCCTCCGACGCCGCTGGTGTCGGGGAATGGGACCAGAACATGGGCAACCACCAGAACGGGCTGCGCAAACGGGTGTGGACACGGGCCGCACCGGCGGTCGTCGGGACGGAACTGACACCGTTCGTACGCGCCGCGATCAGCGCCGAATCGACCAGCCTGATCTGCAATTGGGGGACCACGGGGATCGGTTTCATCAATTGCGATCTGACGGTGGCCCTGTCGCGGTTGCCGCGCGGCGATCGCATCGGCGTCGAGGCCGACTCGCACACCGAGCACGACGGGATCTCGGCGTCGACGGCCGGGCTCTACGACGCCGACGGGATGTGGGGTGTCGGGATGGTGACGGCGGTGAACAACGCCGCCGCCGAAATCGACTTCACCAGCGTTGATGTGCGCGGGCGCTATCGCGAAGCGTGAGACCTCGAGTTGACGTCAGGTCCGCATTGCGCGGCTGACGACGCGCATGAGTCGCCGACGCGCTGAGCCGGCAAGTGCGATGTCGAGGTCGGAAGGTGCTTGCTCGCTCGGGCCGAATCTGGGGAACAAGGTGGCCGCGGTGGACCAGTCGATTGCCGCGCGATCAGCATCGGTCAGCTCTCGATAGTCCTCGAGCGCGGTGGCGAAGTATGTGGCGGCGGCCACCGGTGCGAACGGCCAGTCTGACCCGAAGGTGATGTGGCCTGGCGCTGCGAACGCCAACAAGGTCGGGAGCGCGGCCGGGCTGGCGGTCAGAGCGGTGTCGAAGTAGAAGGTGCGGAACTCGTCGAGTGAGTCGGTGATACTGCGGCCGGTGTCGCCCAGGATCGCGATCGCCATTCGGTGCGCGGCGTAAGGAACGAACCCTCCCCCGTGACTGAGCAGGAAGCGGATGCGCGGGTACTTACGCCGAATCCCGTTCCTCACCAAGAGATATGCCGCTCTGCTCGTGTCGAGGAGGAAGTCGGTGGCAAACGGTGGCAGACCCGCGATCGCGGGCCCGGGGAGATCAGCGGGGTGGACGAAGACAACGGCCTCTCGGGCGTCGAGCACCTCCCACAGTTCATCGAAGCCGGGTTCGCCGAGGTAGTCCCCCTGTGCGTTGGCGAGCAGTGTCACGCCGTCGGCGCCGAGTTCGTCGAGTGCGCGGGCCGCTTCGCGCGCCGACGGGCCTGCATGAGGGGTGGGCACTATGGCGAGAAACCCGAGCCGGTCGCGGTGTTGGCGTACGAGGGCGGCATTGTGATCGTTGAGCTGCGCGGCCAATTGTGACGCCTGGCCGGGATCGTCCAAGAAGGTGGTCCCCGGGGTGGACACCGAGAGCACCGCAGCGTTGACAGACAGTGCCGCCATGGTGGAAAAGGTGCTGTCGAGGTTCCAGTCGGGAAGAGTCCGACCGCCGGCCGCATCCAACCCTTTGGCGCGCAGGGCGTTGCGGTAGAAGTCGGGCACCACGTGATGGTGGGTATCAATGCGGGGCATGGTGGATCCTGTTCTGCGGGTTTCGGTGACGAATCTCAGTTGTCGGCGATCCCGGCGCCTGCGAGCGCCGGGACGATGTCCTCATCGGTACGCAAAGACAGTGCCCCACGACGGAACTGGTTGAGTTTGTCGATGATCGTCTGACCCACGGGGGTGTGGCCCCAGATACTGATTCCCTGATGAGTGGATGGTTCCCAGGTCTTCTCGTCCACTGTGATGGGGTTCCACCCCACTTCCCATTCGAAACCCGACGGGGTGAGCGCATAGAACGACAACTCTTTGTCGTTGGTGTGCTGCCCGACCGAGAGTGCCATGCCGAATCCGAGTTGCTTGACCCGCTGATAAGCCTCGGTCATGTCGTCGAGGGTGGCGACCTCGATGTTGAGATGCTGCACTCGCGTGCGAATCGGATTGATCGGCAATGCCCGTACATTCGCGATCGCAATCGAATGATGTCGTTCGTTGACGCGCAGAAACCGGATCTTGAGTTTCGCTCCACTGATCGTCTCGTCGATGTAGTCGGTGAGCCGCGCGTCGAAGACCGTGTTGTAGTAGCCGCGCATCTGCTGCGGCTTGGTTGAGGTGATCGCGACATGGCCCATACCCGAAGTCCCCGTGACGAATCCACCGGAGTTGGTCATGAACAGAGGTTCGTCGGTGACGCGTGCGCGGGTGAAGATCTCCTGGGCCAGCCGGTTGGGACCGGGGAACCGGGTCAGCCGTTGCACTCCGCGGATCGCTGCGTCGTGCTCGGAGCCGTCAATGCTCGGAACCCCGCGGCCGGTCACCCGGGAGAGGATCGTGTCGAAAGATTCGTGGTCGTCGAGTTCCCAGCCGAGGGCAACAACATCTTCGGCGGGCCCACGAACGATGATGAATCGGGCTTGGTGGTCGTCGAGGCGGAATCGGATGACGTCGGGCGAGACCTCGTCGAGGTGCATGCCGATGGCATCTTTGCCGAAACGGCGCCAGTCGGCGAATCGTTGGCTTTCGATGACGATGTAGCCGAGGTGGACGTTGCCGAACACCGAGGGCGCCGCGACGGTCGACGCCGCGGTGGGTGCGCTCATGGAAACTCCTTATGCGTAGGTGCCGTCGAGGAAGTCGGCGACGACGCGGTTGAACAGGTCGGCGCGTTCCCATTGGACCCAATGGCCGGTACGCGCCGGCATGATCAGATCGGCGTAGGGGAGGCGATCGACGAGCATCTGCGCACCGGCGGGCTTGTTGACCTTGTCGTTCTGTCCCCAGAGCACGAGTGTGCGGGTCTGCAGTTGGGCTAATCGCGGGTCGCGGGTGAAGTCCATGCGCCACAACGTCTTCAGTGCTCCGACTCCCGATGGTCGTCGCAGCGGGGGGTTGGCGATGGCGTCGGGGTCGATCGATGACTGGTAGCGCTCGTCGATTGCTGCGGCGGGTACCGATTCGGCGTCGTACACCAGGTATGTACGGATGAATTCTTCGAGTTTGTCGCGACTGGGGCCTGCACCGGTGTAGTAGCCGAGGAGGCTGTTGAGCCCTTTGGTAGGAGCTCCACGGGTCGTACCAATGCCGCCTGGTCCCATCAGCACGAGCCGGTCGACCCGGTGCGGGGTGTCCAGGGCCAGCCGCAACGCGCACGCGCCGCCGTAGGAGTTGCCGACCAGATGGGCCTTGTCCAAGCCGAGGTGGTCGAGCAGCGCGCGGATCGCGTCGGCCAGCGCCCCGAACGGATCGTCCTGCGAGAGGTTCTTGCTGCTTCGGCCGTAGCCGGGCATGTCGGGAACGATGACCCGGAATCGTTGTGCCAGTGCGTCGATGTTGCGCACGTAGTTCGACAGCCCGGAGGCGCCCGGTCCGCCGCCGTGCAGCAGGATCACCGGTTCACCCGAACCGATGTCGGTGTAGAAGATCTCGGTGTCACCGTTGACGGTCACGGTGTGCGAGGTGTGCTCGGAGGCGATCATGCTGTGTTCCTTCATCGCGTCGGGACCGGTGCTGCGCGCAGGCCGGTGGGTGGTAGGGGCAGTGAGCTGTCGACATCGGCTGCGGCATAGATGAATCCGTCTGGACGCACGGCCACTGCGGCGGCGGACAGTTGAGTCAGCCACGCAGCGAGGGTGCCGTCGGAGTCGATGATGGTCCCCGCCCTCGGTAGCGCTCCGGCCGGGAGCACCTGCAGGGTCGACACATCGCACGCCTGCCACGCCGAGTGCTGACGAGCGTCGAGGCTCAGGACATGCCAGCGGCCGGCGAGCACGTTGTCGAGGGGCGTGCGGATTCCCTTCTCGTCGAGCACCCACGGTTGCGGGAGTTGCCACCCGCGGGCCGGATGCGAGGTCGGCGACAGGAAGCCGTTGTCATAGTGCGCCTTGGGAATCCACTTGGTGTTGACCATCCAGCGCGGGAACGAGGGAACTTTTGACAGAGCGCGGAGAGCATGATTGCGTATCGCCGCAAGTAGTGGACGGCGTTCGGTGATGATCTTCCCTGCGAACACTGCGTGCGCGGTGGTCTCGCGGAGATGCGGTTCACGCTCGGTCTGATAGGTGTCGAGCACTGTCTCAGGCAGGCTGTCGTCGAGGACCGCGGCGAGTTTCCAGCATAGATTCGCCACGTCACGCACACCCGAGGCCATACCTTGACCGATCCACGGCGGCATCGCATGGGCGGCGTCGCCGGCGAGAAACACTCGGCCGACGCGCCACCGGTCGGCAACCCGGACGTGGTGGCTGTAGACGACCGCACGCAATATTCCCACGTGATCGGGAGTGATGCCCTGATTGCGCAGGATCTCCCAGATCGCTTGGTGAGAGACCAGGTGATTCTCGTCCTCGCCGTCACGAACCGGAAATTCCCATCTGTGATGCCCCAGCGGGGTTGGGCAGTCCACGGTGGGTCGTTGCGGGTCGCAGTGAAACCGCAACCGCGAACTACCCTCCCACTCCTTGCGGACCTCGGTGTCGATCACCACCCACCGCTCGGTGAAGGTGCGGCCCTGATAGCCGATGCCCAGTTGTCCGCGCGTCGCCGACGATCCGCCGTCGGCGGCGATCACATAGGACGCACGTAGCCTGACGAAGCTGTCCTCGGACAGATCGGCGGCGAGTATCTCGGTGTCGTCCGGCCCGCTGACGACTTTCAGACATTCGTGTCGGGTCAATACGACGACGTTGGGAAAGCGTTCCACTCCGGAGCGCAGCGTCGTGTCGACGGCGGGCTGGTAGATGAACTGCTGAGGCGGGTGCCCCGCTCCCCGCGACGTCGGCTGCACCTCGATGAACGGCCGTCCGTCGGGGTCGACGAAAGCGACCGGCCCCCCGGGCAGCATGTCGTCCTGCAAACGGTTGGATAGACCGACCTGTTGCCAGATCCGCAGCACCTCTTCGTCGGTGGAAATGGCGCGCGCCCGGCCGTAGATGTCCGGATCACGCTCGAGCACAACCACATTCAGGCCTTGTTTGCCGAGTAGGTTCGCAGCGGTCGCCCCTGTCGGGCCGTAACCGATGATCGCGACGTCATAGTGCGGAATGTCGGGCACGGATATCTCCTCGAACCTGGCCGCGCTGTACGAAAGCGCCGCACACTTATCTGTAACGATCACTACGGTAAGCCCTTGACCACCGCCCGTCAAGGGCTTACCGTAGTGACTACTACAGAGACTGTCCGGTATCGGAAGGGAGCGAGTCAATGGCCGCAGCACCTCGGCGGGTACGAGCCAACGGCGAGGCATCGAAGACAAAGATCCTTGATGCCGCAACAGAAATCGCGAGTGAACGCGGATACGAGGGCACCAGTATCGGACTGGTGAGCAAACGATGCGGGCTGCCGGCGAGCTCGATCTATTGGCACTTCGCCGACAAGGACGATCTCATCGCCGCCGTCATCGAGCGCAGCTTCGGACGCTGGCTGGCGGCGTGGACCGTACCCGCAGAAGGCGATGCCCAGCAACGTGTCGCGGACATGGCCCTGCAGGTCGCCAAGGCCCTGCTCGATTCTCCGGACTTCCTCCGGCTCGGTCTGATGCTGGCTCTCGAGCGGCGACCGGTGGAACCACGGGCTCGCGAGATGTTCCTGCAGGTGCGTCGCGAGGCGCACGAGACGATTCGTCGGGCGACCGCGGATCTGGCGCCCGGCCTCGACGAGGCCTCACTCGACCAGCTGGCCACCTACTCGATGGCCGGAGCCGATGGACTATTCATCGCCAAAGAGATCGGCGGGGATGCTGTTGACCTGCTCGCGCTGTTCGAGCTACACGCGCACGCCGTCATCACCGCTGCCGTGCACCTGGTCGAACAGAGCGAAAAGGAGGATCAGCGATGACCCTGACCACCGATCAAGTTGGGCACTGGGCCGACCGTCTTCACCAAGCGCTGTCGACGAGTACTCCGATCGAGCCGCCGACAGAGTCCGTACCCGATCTCGATGTGGCCACCGCATACGCGATTCAACAGTACAACCTCACTCGTCAACTCGACAGTGGCGCTTCGCTTGTCGGGCGCAAGATAGGCCTCACCTCCGCGCCGATGCAACAGCTTCTCGGTGTCGATTCGCCTGACTTCGGCTTCATTCTGGACAGCATGGTCACCCCCGACGGCGGCACCATTTCCTCGGCCGCCCTGTGCGCACCAAGGGTGGAACCGGAGATCGCCTTCCGTCTCCATCGCCCCCTTCGCGGGCCCGGCGTCACCGTCGCTGATGTCATCGAGGCCACCGATGCCGTCGCCGCCGCCTTGGAGATCGTCGACAGCCGTGTCTCCGATTGGCGAATCACATTGCCCGACACCGTCGCCGACAATGCCAGTTCCGGTGCCGTGGCCCTCGGCCCGTGGGTTCCCATCGGCCAGGCACCTGATCTCGACGAGGTCGCGGCATCCCTGATGATCAATGGCGACATCGTCGACAGCGGTATCGCGACCGCGGTACTCGGGCATCCGGCCGAGGCCGTTGCGTGGTTGGCCAACGCGCTGGCTGACTACGACACCGGTATCGACGCCGGCCAGTTCGTGATGTCCGGCTCGATCACGTCCGCGGTGTTCGTCCATACCGGTGACACCGCAGCAGCGGACCTGACCGGATTGGGCCGAGTCGCGGTCACCTTCGTCTGAAACACGCAGCTCATCTCAACTCGAGACGCGACAACGCTGTCTGCGCAACACCCATAGCCCGCCCACACCCGAAAGCAGCGCCATGAGCAGTACATCCCGATACCCCGTCGCCATCATCGGCTCGGGCAACATCGGCACCGACCTGATGATCAAGATCATCCGCGACGACGGCCCACTCGCAGTCGCCGCGATGGTCGGTATCGACCCGACCTCCGACGGCCTGGCCCGTGCCCGACGATTCGGAGTGACCACCACCGCCGATGGGGTCGATGGGCTCCTCGCACTCCCCGAATTCGACGACATCGAGCTGATTTTCGACGCCACCTCGGCCGGCGCCCACCGCGCGAACTGGGGCTCGCTGGAGTCGACCGGGAAACGAATGCTCGACCTGACACCCGCCTCGATCGGTCCGTTCTGCGTACCGGTGGTCAACCTCGATGAGCACCTCGACGCCCCCAACCTCAACATGGTGACGTGCGGCGGTCAGGCCACCGTCCCGATCGTCGCTGCCGTCAGTCAGATCGCGCCGGTGTCCTACGCCGAGATCATCTCCTCGATCTCCTCGAAGTCCGCAGGCCCCGGCACCCGCGCGAACATCGACGAGTTCACCGAAACCACTACCACCGCTCTGCAAGAGGTCGGCGGCGCCACACGTGGCAAAGCGGTGATGATCCTCAACCCCGCAGACCCCCCGATCCTGATGCGCAACACCGTGTATTGCCTCGTCGACGGGGACGTCGACCACGCCGCCATCGAGGAGTCGATCATCGAGATGGTCGGGCGCGTCACCGAATACGTGCCGGGCTATCGCCTCAAACAGCGCGTGCAGTTCGAGACTTTTAGCGCCGAGAAGCCGCTGCACATCCCCGAAACAGGAAAGTTCACCGGTACCCGCGTGACGACGATGCTCGAGGTCACCGGCGCCGCTCACTATCTCCCGGCCTATGCGGGCAACCTCGACATCATGACCTCGGCGGCAAAAGCCACCGCAGAACGCATTGCCGCCCATTTCACCCACCCGGCAGGAGTCACCTCGTGACCGGCATCTACGTCAGCGACGTCACTCTTCGTGACGGAATGCACGCCATCCGCCACCAATACACCACCGACCACGCGGTCACCATCGCCACCGCCCTCGACGCTGCCGGTGTCGACTCGATCGAGGTTGCCCACGGCGACGGACTCGCCGGGTCCAGTTGCATCTACGGTTTCGGCGCACACACCGACCTCGAATGGATCGAGGCTGTCGCCGGGGCCGTCGAACGGGCCACCGTCGCCACGCTCCTGTTGCCCGGAATCGGTACCGTGCACCACCTCAAGGACGCATACCGCGCAGGCGCGCGCACCGTACGCGTTGCCACTCACTGCACCGAGGCCGACATCTCGGCCCAGCACATCGCTGCCGCCCGCGAACTGGGCATGGACACCGTCGGCTTCCTCATGATGAGCCACATGGCCCGCCCCCAGGAACTGGCCGAACAAGCCAAACTGATGGAGTCCTACGGCGCCACATGCGTCTACGTCGTCGACTCAGGCGGTGCGATGACCATGCACGACATCGCCGAACGCTGCGATGCGCTGCGCGGAGTCCTGCACTCCGACACCGAGATCGGCATCCACGCCCATCACAATCTCTCCCTCGGCGTCGCCAACTCGATCGTCGCCGTCGAACACGGAGCCAACCGCGTCGACGCCTCCCTGGCCGGGATGGGCGCCGGCGCCGGCAACGCTCCCCTCGAGGTCTTCATCGCCGCGGCCACCCGTATGGGATGGGACACCGGGTGCGACCTCGACGCGCTCGAAGACGCCGCCGACGACATCGTCCGCCCGCTACAGGACCGTCCCGTCCGAGTCGACCGCGAAACCCTCACCCTCGGCTATGCCGGGGTCTACTCCAGCTTCCTGCGGCACGCCGAGATCGTGGCCGAGCGCTACGGCCTCGACGCCCGCAGCCTGCTCGTCGAAGCCGGGCGGCGCGGGATGGTCGGCGGTCAAGAAGACATGCTCGTCGACATCGCACTGGACCTGCGCTCCGACACCGTCGGAGCGCACGGTGGCTGAGGCCGACGACGCCGGCAGTCCGCTCATCAGCCGACGGGCGCAACGCGGCGTTCTCTTCGCCATGTGCCTGGCTTTGATCCTGGTGGTGGCGTCGGTATCCGCGCTGAACCTCGCACTCCCTGACCTCGCCGTGGACCTCGGCGCCGACAACACGGCACTGACCTGGATCGCCGACGGCTACACCGTCGCGCTCGCGGCTCTCGTCCTACCGCTGGGAGCCATCGGAGATCGCTACGGGCGCAAGAAGATCCTGATCGTCGGCACAATGGTTTTCGGTGTGGGGTCACTGGCTGCATCCTTCGCGGACACCACTTCGGCTCTCATCGGCTGGCGCGTGGTGATGGGCATCGGAGCGGCGATGATCATGCCCGGCACCCTGTCGACGATCACCGCCACGTTCCCGCCCGAACAGCGCAACAGAGGCGTCGCCATCTGGTCCGGATTCGCCGCCGCCGGCGCAATCATCGGCATGCTCGCCGCCGGCTCGCTACTCGAGCGCTGGGGATGGCAATCGATTTTCATCACCAGCGCCGCAGTCGCCGCGGTGGCCGCAGTAGCCGCCGCATTGCTGTCCCCCGAGACACGCGATGAGGCGCGCCATCGTTTCGATGTTGTTGGTGCCGTGGCGACCTCCGTCGCGGTCGGCACCCTGGTGTTCGCGATCATCGAGGGCAACGACCAGGGCTGGAACACGGTCCCGGTCCTGTTGGCCGCAGCCGTGTGCATCGCCGGCTTCACCGTCTACGCAATCCAAGGACTGCGGACACAGCACCCCTTGCTCGACCCACACCTGTTCGGGCTGCCCGGGTTTCGAGCCGGCGCGGTCGTTGTCCTCACCCAGTTCATGGCGATCTTCGGGTTCTTCTTCGTCGGCCTGCAATACCTGCAACTGATCCTCGACTACAGTCCGCTGACCGCGGCGGTAGCACTGATCCCCGTCGCCGCCGTCGTCCTACCCACCGCAGCCCTCACACCGCGCCTCGTGTCGGTGATTGGTCTCAAGCTCGTGATGGTCATCGGCCTGCTGCTCATTGCCGGCGGACTCGTCGTGGTCTCCCGACTCACCCCCGACTCCGGCTACCCGCCATTTCTGCTCGGTCTCATCGTCGCGGGCCTCGGCATCGGACTGGCCAGCTCCACCGGCACCAGCGCCATCGTCGGATCGCTGTCCCAGAACAAGCAGGGCGTCGCCTCCGCCATGAACGACACCACCCGCGAAGTCGGGTCGGCCATCGGTATCGCCGTGATGGGCTCGGTGTTCTCCAGTCAATACAGCGAACACCTCCCCGACCTGTCGCGTCTACCCGAACCGGCGGCAACGGCCGTCCGTGACTCGGCAG
>NZ_MVPX01000458.1:0-6920 GCF_002043085.1 Gordonia sp. i37
AGAAGCGCTCATCGACGGCATGTCAGCGTCGATGCTCTCCGCCGCCGGGGTATTGCTCGTCGCCGCGGTCGGTTGCGCACTCAAAGCACCGCGTCGGCAACCCGAACCGGCGTCTGCCGACCATGAGCCGACCAACAGCACCACCAACTCCGTCGCCCGAGAGGAATCTCCGAAACAATGACCCCCACTACGCATTCACGATCCGACCACGGCGCATCGACCGGTCACGGGCAGTCGGCGGGAGTGAGCCGCCGAGCGATGCTCATCGGTGCCGGCGCCGTAGCAGCCGGAGCCACAGTTGCCACGGCCGGCGGCGGTGTCGCCGGAGCATCACCGGCTCCCACAGGCCGCTATCGAATCGACATGCACGCGCACTTCTTACCGCCGGAATATAGGGCCGCGCTACTGGAACACGGACACTTCACCATCGGCGGGTATCCCACCCCGCAGTGGTCACCGGAATCAGCGATCGACTTCATGGACCGTTGGGGCATCCAGGCTCAAGCCCTCTCGGTGTCGGATCCGGGTGTGTCCTTCCTGCGCGGAAAGGACTCCCGCGACCTCGCACGGTACTGCAACACATACGCCGCCGGCCTGTTCCACACTCACCGAAGCCGGTTCGGCGCATTCGCCGTGCTGCCCATGCCCGATGTCGCCGCGTCCATCGCCGAACTTGAATATGCCCTCGACACATTACATCTCGACGGCGTCGTACTGCTCAGCGCCTACGACGGCGTCTACCTGGGCGATCCCCGCTTCGAGCCGCTGATGGCCGCACTCAACGCCCGTAGAACATTTGTCTTCGTCCACCCCGCAGCCATACCCGACAATGCCAAACCGGCGCTGCCACTGCCGGACTTCCTCGAAGAGTTCACCTTCGACACCACACGAGCGGCCACGCTGATGCTCGCCGGCGGCACTCTACGCCGCTATCCCGGTATCCGATTCCAGCTCGCGCACGCCGGCGGCACCCTACCGTTCTTGTCGTGGCGGATCGGGGTACTCGCCGAAACACCCATCGGTAACCATTGGCCCGCCGGAGCGCCACGCCCGTCGGCGCTCGACGTGCAGCAACTGATCCAAACGTTCTACTTCGACACCGCACTGAGCGCTTCGGAAGCCGCCATGAGATCGGTGCTCGCCGTCGCACCACGTTCACATATTGTGTTCGGCTCCGACTGGCCGTTCAGCCAGGCTGTCTTCCTGGAAGGCGGAGGCGACCCCGCACCCGGGCTCAGTACGGTGTTCAGCACAAGCCAGCGCTACGAGATCGAACGGGCCAATCCGCTGAGCCAACTACCACGCCTTCGATCGGCAGTCGGTTGACCTATCGATATCGACGTGACATCCCCTGCGGCGCTGAACAACTCATATACCGATGAGTGGACGCATCCATTGGGCCGTGCGGCACTGGAACTGCCCGTTCATCACCGAATTCGGTTAGCAGACAGCAGAGCATGAGCGACTGTTCGCAAGACGACGCCCGGGAGTGACGCGATACGCGCGTGATCTCTCCGCCTTTGCTAGGGTCCACCGCATGACCTGGCTCCGTCTGCGCCCAAGATCGGTTCCCCTGGGCCCGAGAACAGCGGTGGCCGCCGCGGTCACGACGATCGGCCTGATGGTGGCGGGCGTGGGCGGCGGACCGGCCGGTGCCTCGACATATGCCGCAGGCATGGCCGGCACCGTCGCCCGGCTCACCGGACCCGGCGCCATCAACGACACCCTCGGGCGCTACGACATCCTCGGCACCGACCTCGGCGTCATGTGGGACAACGGTCGTGGCGAGATCCTGACCGCCTTCGGCGATACCCAGTCCTTCGACGGGCGGTCCCTGCTCTACGGGTCGTTGTTCCACTGGCGCTCGAATGTGTTGTTGCGCAGCACCGATCACAACCTGGCCGACGGCATGACCTTCACCGGCCACACCGGACCACCCGGGTATGCCAGCCGATTGCTCAAACCCGACCTCCGCAAGGAGATCACCCTGATCCCGACCGCCGGTGTGGCCGTGGGCAAGACGCAATACCTGAACTTCATGTCGGTCAAACACTGGGTGGCCAACAGTCATTGGGTCACCAATTTCTCCGGCCTCGCCCGCTCCGACGACAACGGACGCACCTGGCGGCGCGTGGGACCGCAACGCCCCAACTCGGGCGGTAACGTCAAGTTCCAGATGGCCGCCTACCTCAAGGTCGGCGACACCGTGTATCAGTACGGAACACCCGACAGCCGTTGGGGCGCAGTCTATCTGGCGCGTGTCCCGGCGTCGCAGATGGAGAACATCAACGCCTACGAGTACTTCTCGAACGGCCGGTGGGTGCCACGCGTCCCGGGAGCAGCGACACCGATCATGCCACCCAAGAACGGGGAGATGTCGGTGGCGTGGGATTCGTATCTGGGCAAATACATCTCGCTGGTGCAGACCGAGCCGGGCGTCAAGCTGCGGACCGCGGATCGGCCCGAGGGACCGTGGTCGGCCGGCGAACTCGTCGTCTCCCGCGACGACCCGTACTCGGGTTACGCACCGTTCATCCATCCATGGTCGACGTCGGGCCCGACGCTGTATTTCACCTACTCCGTGTCGTTCGGCTATCAGGTCTACCTGATGCGGCTGCCGCTGCGGCGCGGCTGATGGCGCAGGTGAAATACAGCGTCGAGGTGGGCCTACCGTCCCAGCATGACGTTCATCTGATCGATCTCGGCCTGCTGGGTGTTCTTGATCTGCGTTGCCAGCGACCGTGATTCAGGGTCGATCCCGCCGGCGAGTTCCGCATCGGCCATCGTGATCGCCCCTTGGTGGTGGGCGATCATGCCCTGCAACCACAGCGTGTCGAATTGCGCGCCACGGGCGTTCTCGAGCGACGTCATCTGCGCGTCGGACATCATCCCGCCCATGTCGCCGCTCATCGAGTGGCCGCCATGGTCGCCGCCGTCGTCGACCGCGACGCCCCACGACTTCAGCCGTGCGGTCATCTGATCGATCTCGGGCTGCTGGGCATTCCTGATCTGCGTTGCCAGCGCGCGCAATTGGGCATTGTCGGTACGGCTGGGCACCAGGTCGGCCATCTCGACCGCCTGCTCGTGGTGCGGGATCATCATCTGGTTGAACATGACATCGGCCTGGTTGTGCGCCGCGTTATGGGGCGACGAGGTTGCCGTCGTGCCGTGTCCCGAGTGCCCGGTGGGCGACGAGGACTCCGACGAAGAACAGCCCGCCACGATCAACGCGGCCGCGGCGAGTGCTGTTGCCGCCGAAGCGGCCCTGCGGATGGTGCGAAGAGACATCTGAAAGCTCCTGTGTGATGGTCGATATGGCTGTGATGGTGGTCTGGGACCGGTCCATCAGCAGCGGATCACCGACAGGCTCAGATGCGTGGGCTGCGCCCAGGGTGGTGGTCGCCCGAGGTGTCCGAGGAGTGCGGGCGCGATGCCCATGAGGGCGGGTAGCGCCGCGAAGCCCCAGACGAGCATCAGCAGGATGACCGGCGGCAGTGGCGCGTCGTCGGCGCGCACGAAGACGCAGTGGTGGCCCAGGACGCAGTCACCGGCGTCGCTCATGTGGGAGACTTCCGGGTCCGCGGCATTGGTCATCGTTGCGATGCTGTGGTGTTCGGTGCTGTGGTGTTCAGTGCTCTGGTGAGGTGCAGCGTGCGCTTCACGCGGGGCGCCGGCGACGAGAGAGTGCATGAGCAGCACCGCGATTGCGAGCAGCCCGACCACGCACACACGAAGCCACCACTGCCGGTGACCGATTCGTGGGGCGCGCATCGCGACCAGCCTAACCGGCGGGCCCACCTCAGCCGACGGGCGACGCCTCGGCGTCTGCCTGCGCCTTGCGTCTGTTGCGTGGCGCAATGAGCTTGCGGTCGACGAGCCGGTAGACGGCGACGACGAAGGCCGCCAACGCCCAGCCGAGCAAGATGTCGAACACGTAATGCTCGGCGGTGTAGACAAGGGTGAACGCCATGGCAAAGGCGTACCCCAGGAACAATGTTCGGCCGAGCGCTTTGACGCGCGGCCACATGAACAGGGCGAGCAGCATCGTCAGCGCGGCGTGCAGCGAGGGGATGGCGGCGACCAGGTTGGACTTGCCCTGACCGATCTCGATGAGGTTGGACGCGACGTGGATGTTGAGGAATTCCCATCCGCGGGCCGAGATCCGTTCGACGTACGGTGCCGCACCGGCATGACTCGGGTCGAAGGGACCGAGTATCCCGCCGGGCTGGGTGGCCTGCGGGGTGGTCATGCAGATCGCCTCGCGCGGTCCGTCGGCGACCTCCGCGGAGGTGCACCGGGCGGCTGCCCAGGGTGGTGCCGCGGGCACGAACGTGTATCCGATGAGCCCGAGGAAGGTGGTGGCGATGAAGCATGCGGCGAACCGTCGCCACGTCGCCCGGTTGCGCAGCCACAGGATGGCCGCGAGCGCGTACGGGACGACGAAGTACGACATGTAGACGACGCTGGTGATGACCTCCCACCACGGCGCCGACGGCGACTTCAGGTGCGCCTGCAGCCACACCGTCGGGACCACCCCGAAGATGGCCTTGTCGACGTCGGGGGCGAGATGCCAGGCCACCGGGACCTGGATGAACTCGGCGACGTTGCGGGTCCAGTCGTAGAGCAACAGGATCAGCGCGAACGGCGCCCAGTCGATGATGACGGTGATGACGCGGCGCCGGCCGATACTGGCCGCGATCAGCCCGAGGCACAGCAGGATGATCAGGCGGGTGCGGTCGAAGGCGAGCCCGTGCTCGACGATCTCCCACACCATGAACAGCGCCCACGCGACGATCGCGACCCGGCGGACCATGGTGAGGTCGCGACGCTTCTCGGGTTCGGCCTCCATCTCGGCGGCCGCGGCGATGTCGGCGAGGATCGGTTCGAGGTCCGGCGGGTTGTCGTCGCCGAATGCGGCGTCGGTGTCGGTCTCCTCTACGCCGGTGCCCGCGCCGTTCTGATCCACGGCGGATTCGCGTACGACCTGCTCAGGAGCCTGCCGTCGGCGGTGATCGTCCGGCGAGGGCACGTCGATTGCCTCGTCAACACTCACGCGAAACCGCCTCTTCATCACCGCACTACCGACACGTAACCCAAAGTCAGCCTAATGAACATTCCTGAAAGTGGCCGGTCGCCTCGCCCCTTCGCACGTCAGGAGTGTCGAAGATGCCGACGGCCCGACGCCGATGGGCGACGCGACATAGACTCCGAGTGGGACACATCACACGCTCAGGCAGTTATGAGCCACGTGCCCGATCGGCGAGGCCGGCATCCGGTCAGGAGGTTGTAGATGCCCAACAGGTTCCTGCGCTACGGCGATCAGCGCTACATCATCACCAAGGAGGCCGAAGCGCGGCTCGACCGCGCCCTGGAGTCCGTGTACTCGCACGGCGGCGGCCATCAGTGGTTGAACCTGTACCCCGACACCGAGGCGCCGTGCCGACTGTTGATCGCGTCCGGTGTGCCGATCACCGTCGAGACCGAGCCCAACGACTGATCTGCACCGTTCGGCGAGTGCGGGCTGCGGGGTTCGGTCTCGCGTGCGCGCCCTAAGCTGGCACCATGCGCATCGGAGCTCACTTGCGGGAGGATGACGACCCGCTGACCACCGCGACGGACCTCGGCGTCGACGTCTTCCAGATGTTCGTCACCGACCCTCAGAAGTGGAAGAAGCCGGTCCCCCGCCCGGACGCGCAGGCTTTCCGCGACTCCCCGATCGACGTCGTCGTCCACTCGAGTTACCAGATCAATGTGGCCAGCCTGAACAACCGGCTCCGCATGCCCTCCCGCAAGGCCGTCGAGGAGCAGGCTGCCGCTGCTGCCGACCTCGGCGCGTTCGGTCTCGTCGTCCACGGCGGCCACCTGCGCGACGGGGAGGATTCAGCGGAAGGGTTTGCCAACTGGCGCAAGCTGTTCGACCGTCAGGTCGACAAGGGCGGCTTCGGGGTCCCGATTCTCATCGAGAACACCGCAGGCGGCGACCATGCGATGGCCCGAACCCTCGAGGCCATTGATCGACTCTGGGAGGCGGTCGGCGATTTCGAGCAGGCCGGCTTCTGTCTCGACACCTGTCACGCGTGGGCGGGCGGCGAGGATCTCGTCGGACTCGTCGAGCGGGTCCGGGAGATCACCGGGCGTATCGATCTGGTGCACCTCAACAACTCCCGCGACGAGTTCGACTCCGGCCGCGACCGTCATGCGAATCTAGGGTCGGGACACATCGACCCAGAGGTGCTCGTCGCCGTCGCGGCAGCGGCCGACGCACCCATCATCCTCGAGACGCCGGCCGAAGGAATCCCCGACGATCTCGAATACCTGCGGTCGGCGTTGTAGCGCCCTCGAGACCCGGTGAGCCACAGCTGGTTCCACCCCACAGCGGAACCCCGTCACCGCGGATACGTGACAATCACCTGCCCGCTCCACCGACTCCGCCACTCCACCCGCCGATCGGTGTAGAGCGTCGGCACCCACTCGGCGAGGTGTTTGCGTTGATGATCTGCCCGACACAGCGGGATCAGATCACCGAGCACCGTCCAGCCTCCGGCCTCGGGGTCGGTGTGGTTGAACGGTCGCCAATGATCGAGGTCGCACAGGTGTGACGGCATCCCGCAGAACGGAAACCGGCACCACGCATCATTGGCCAGCACCTCAGCGCGCAATGTCGCGCTGGGTGCATACGTCAATGCCCCAGGAGGTGGCACGGTGTGACCACCGTGTCCGGTCGGATCCGCCGGCGGCGCCTGCGGCCGGTCGGAGATCTGCGGGATGAGTGGTCCCGCGGCACGGGCGGATTCGGGGTAGTGGATGGTTTTCGCCACGTCGGCGAGGGCGGTGGCGTAGTCGCGGTCGATCGGCCCGTATCCCTGCAACCGGGGCACGAGAATCCCGTCCGGATCCTTCAACACCGTCAGTACGGGTGC
>NZ_MVPX01000459.1:0-7018 GCF_002043085.1 Gordonia sp. i37
GTCGATGTCCTCGCCACGCTGGGCGGCGCGCGCCATGATCGAGGCCCGATTCGTGGACAGTTCACCGTTCAAATACGCAGTGCGGATCAGTGGGAGTTCTTTGAGGAGGTCCGCCAGCGCTATCCAGCTGCCGGCTTTGCTGCGGGAGATCGTGAATTGTAGGGAGACTTCGGCGCGTGCGAGTTTGTCGGCGTGCTCGATCACCGAGCCCCATACCTCGACCTCGGACTGGCCCGCCAAACGCTCGCGATACACCCGATCCGCCAGCGCGGCGGCTGCCAGGACCGCGCGCGCTTCATGTTTGCGGGACTCGCGGAGCAGGTCCGGGCCGGTTTCGGTGAGCTCATCGCGCGACATCGACGTGATTGCGGCAGCGTCGGCATCCGGATCGGTGAACGTCAATGTGGTCGACATCCGAACAACCTCCCCCTCCCGCGATCGGACTTGATGAGAACAAGTGTACGAAGGGGTACCGACAAAACCGGCGCGGCAGCGGTCGGTGCGACAAAATCTGTGGACAACTTCTTTAGGGCGCGTCGACTGCGCGTCGATGTGGTTGCGATACCTCTCATCTCGCCGGGTCTCGAGGCTCGCCGCACGCGGCTCGCACCTCGACCATCGAGGGGAAGGGGCGAGCGTCGGATGGCGGAAACCCTCGACCACCGGGGAGGAACGGTCGAACATCGGTCAGGAAACGGCCATTTATCCGTTCTGATGGTCGAGGCCTCGAGACCCCTCTCGCCGATGAGTATCCGCACCACCCGCCGAGCCGAACCAGCACCGGCGCAAGCGGTCTCGAGGCGCCGCACGCACCTCGACCATCGGGGGAAGGGTTGATCACCGGATCGAAGGCCGGCGATCAGACCGCGGCGTCGAGCCTCGCGCGTTGCTCGGCGGTGAGGGTCAGCTCGGCGGCGTCGAGGGCTGCGTCGAGTTGGGCCAACGTGCTGACGCCGACGATCGGCCGGATCACCGGGGAACCACCAAGTAGCCAGGCAAGGACCACCTGCCCGGGCGTGGCGTCCAGCTCGGCTGCGACGCTGCGCAATTCGGCCAGGCGTCGGGTTGTTCCCGGGTGGTCGTAGGCCTCGGGGAACGGTCGGTCGGCGCGGTCGAAGCTGCCCTGGATCAGCGGGCTGTACGCCCACAGTTCGATCTCGGGATGGGTGGTGAGGTAGTCAATGGTCTCGTCGGTGACGAACCCGAAGCGGTGATCCTTGCCCGGCACCACGGTGTCCGGGCGTGGCCGGACGTACGACGTCGACAGTTGCAATGCGGTGAACGGTTCGGTGCCGGCGACCGACGCCAGGGCGCGCGCCTGCTCCACGCGCCACGTCGGATGGTTCGAGATACCGATCCGTCCGACCACGCCGTCGTCGACGAGTCGGCCGAACGTCGAGACCACTTCGGCCATCGGCGTCCGTCGGTCCTCCAGATGCGCCCAGTACAGATCGATGTGATCGACCTGGAGCCGCGCGAGGCTGGCCTCGATCGAACGCATGACGACCTCGTGACCGAGACCGACGACCTCACCCGGCCGTCCGGGAACGGGCTCCGGCCCAACCTTCGTCGCCAGCGTCACTCGCTCCCGGACACCCGGGTTGTCGGCGAACCACCGGCCGAGCATCTCCTCGCTCTGTCCGCCCGATCCCGTCCCCGACGCCCAGAACGCATAGCAGTCCGCGGTGTCAAGCGTTGTTCCGCCACGTTCCAGGAATCGTTCGACCAGCGCGCGGGAAGTGGCGTCGTCGGTGCGCGTGCCGAAGTACATACATCCGAGGACCAGGGAATCAGTGGACATGCAGACAGGCTAGTCGCCGGGTTTCGCGATAACGAGGTGACGATTCGCGATACAGGACATTGCGCTTGCAGAAGTTAGCGGAGGTCACAGAAATCTCGGCTTGTCGACCCTGCGAACGAGTTGTATCCTGGGGTTACCGGCGAGTAACTTAGCGGTCGTTCGGTCGTGTTCCCTTCAGAGCATCCACCGGGCGTTTGCACGAGTTCACCTGCCGACACATCCAGCGACCACCCGCGAGGGATTCAGCCCGCGTCAGATAGGAATCCAAATGGGCCACTACAAGAGCAACATGCGCGACCTGCAGTTCAACCTCTTCGAGGTCTTCGAACTGGACAAGGTGCTCGAGTCGGGGGAGTTCGGCGATCTGGATCATGAGACCGCCGTGGACATGCTCCGCGAGGTCCGGACTCTGGCCGAGGGCCCGATCGCGGAATCCTTCGCCGAGGCCGACCGCAACCCGCCGGTCTTCGACCCGGAGACCCACAGCGTCACCATCCCGGAAAGCTTCAAGAAGTCCTACAACGCCCTCGTCGAGGGTGGCTGGGACAAGGTCGGCGTCAACGAGGAGCTCGGCGGCATGCCGGCGCCCCGATCGCTGTACTGGGCAATCGGTGAGATGATCCTCGGCGCCAACCCGCCGGTGTTCATGTACGCAGCAGGCTCGGGCTTCGCGAACATCTTCTACGACAACGGAACCGACGAGCAGAAGAAGTGGGCCGCCATCTGCTCCGAGCGCGGCTGGGGCGCCACGATGGTGCTCACCGAGCCCGACGCCGGCTCCGATGTGGGCGCCGGACGTACCAAGGCTGTTCAGCAGGAGGACGGCTCCTGGCACATCGACGGTGTGAAGCGCTTCATCACCTCTGCCGACCAGGACATGACCGAGAACATCTTCCACCTGGTGCTCGCCCGCCCCGAGGGCGCAGGCCCGGGCACCAAGGGGCTGTCGCTGTTCTTCGTACCGAAGTTCCATTTCGACTTCGAGACAGGTGAACTCGGCGAGCGCAACGGCGTTTTCGTCACCAACGTCGAGCACAAGATGGGCATCAAGGCGTCGGCCACCTGTGAGGTCACCTTCGGCCAGCACGGCGTCCCGGCCAAGGGCTGGCTCGTCGGCGAGGTTCACAAGGGCATCGCGCAGATGTTCCAGGTGATCGAGCATGCGCGAATGATGGTGGGCACCAAGGCGATTTCGACGCTGTCGACCGGTTACCTCAACGCTCTCGACTACGCCAAGGAGCGTGTGCAGGGCGCCGACATGGTGCAGATGACCGACAAGGCCGCACCGCGGGTCACCATCACGCATCCCCCCGACGTCCGGCGTTCGCTGATGACCCAGAAGGCATATGCCGAGGGTCTGCGCGCGATCTACCTCTACACCGCATCGCACCAGGATTCCGTTGCCGCACAGATCGTCTCCGGCGCCGATCCCGAGATGGCGCACCGAGTCAACGACCTGCTGCTGCCGATCGTCAAGGGTGTCGGCTCCGAGCGTGCCTACGCCAACCTCGGCCACGAGTCGCTGCAGACCTTCGGTGGCTCGGGCTTCCTGCAGGACTACCCGATCGAGCAGTACATCCGTGACTCGAAGATCGACTCGCTCTACGAGGGCACGACCGCCATCCAGGCGCAGGACTTCTTCTTCCGCAAGATCATTCGCGACAAGGGGCAGGCCCTCGCGCATGTTGCCGGACAGATCCAGTCGTTCATCGACACCGAGGCCGGCAACGGTCGCCTCAAGGCCGAACGCGCGTTGCTCAAGACCGCTCTCGAGGACGTCCAGGCCATGGCCGCCTCCCTGACGGGCGATCTGATGGGCGCGCAGGAGAACCCGAAGGACCTCTACAAGGTGGGGCTGGGCTCGGTGCGCTTCCTGATGTCGGTCGGCGATCTGCTCATCGGCTGGTTGCTCCTGCGTCAGTCCGAGATCGCGCTGGCCAAGCTCGATGAGGGCGTGACCGGCGACGACAAGTCTTTCTACGAGGGCAAGGTCGCCGTCGCGAGCTTCTTCGCCAAGAACATGCTCCCGCTGCTCACCTCGATCCGCACCACCGTCGAGAACATCGACGGCGAGATCATGGAGCTCGACGAAGCCGCCTTCTGACACACAGAACACCGCACGAGCCGAGGGGCCGGGATCTCCGTCGAGATCCCGGCCCCTCGGCGATCCGGCGCATACTGGACGACGTGAGCGCACGGACCTTCCGGATGCACTCCGTCTGGCACCTGCCCTTCGACCACCACATCGTGCTGGCCGCGCTCGCCGACGCCGACTCCTACCCCACCTGGTGGCCGCAGGTCCGCGAGGCGACAAGGGTCGACGACACCTCCGGCGATGCGGTGCTGCGGTCATTGCTGCCGATATCGCTTCGGGTGCACGTGCGTGAGGACATCGTCGACCCCGCGGCCGGCGTCCTGCAGGCGCGCGTGGACGGCGACCTGACGGGGTGGACGCGGTGGACCATTTACCCAGGTACTCCCGCCGACGGCTGTCGGGCCGAGTTCCGTCAGGTCGTCGACCTCACCACACCGCTGCCGCTCCCCCTCATCCGCGTCGGCCGTCCGATCTTGCACGCGAACCACCGGTTCATGATGTGGTCGGGTAGGCGCGGTCTGATCCGGCATCTGAACTGCGCGCGGATCAGGGGCGAATTCTCATATTGACACGCATCGCAGGCACCGATCGGCACCCATGGCCGGGCGCGCATACGTAGCGTGAATTGCGGGGGCGTGAGACACGGGGGACCCGACCACGTGAGGTGACACCAGATGAAGGCACTCGTTTTCCACGGTCCCGGCCAGAAGGCCTGGGAGGACGTCCCCGACCCGAAGCTCAGCGAACCCACCGACGTCATCGTCAAGATGGATACGACGACGATCTGCGGCACCGACCTGCACATCCTCAAGGGTGACGTTCCCGCGGTCACTCCCGGCCGCATTCTCGGACACGAGGGCGTCGGTACGATCACCGAGGTCGGCGACGCCGTGACCACGCTGGCCGTCGGCGACCAGGTGATCCTGTCCTGCATCTCCTCATGCGGGAAATGCTCGTTCTGCAAACAGGGCGTCTACTCGCACTGCCTCGGTAGCGAGGGCACGTCGGGCATCGGCTGGATCTTCGGCCATCTCATCGACGGCACCCAGGCCGAGTACGTGCGGGTGCCCTACGCCGAGAACTCGGTCCACAAACTGCCGTCGGCGGTCAGCCCCGAGCAGGGCACGTTACTCTCCGACATCCTGCCCACCGGCCACGAGATCGGCGTCCGCCACGGGGCGGTGAAACCCGGTGATGTGGTCGCGGTGATCGGGACCGGCCCGGTCGGGCTCGCCGCCATCGCCACCGCCGGCCTCTACGGGCCCAGCCGGGTCATCGCCGTCGACATCGACGCCAACCGGGTCGAGCAGGCCCGCCGGTTCGGGGCGACCGACGGGGTCGTGTCGACCTCGTCGGGTTGGCGCGAAGAGATCCTGGCGATGACCGACGGACTCGGCGTCGATGTCGCGATCGAGGCCGTCGGCATTCCCGACACGTTCCAGATGTGCCTCGACATCGTCCGCCCCGCAGGCCATGTCGCCAATGTCGGTGTGCACGGCAAACCCGTCGAGTTGCCCATCCAGGACCTCTGGATCTCCAACATCGTGATGTCGATGGGCCTGGTGAACACCAATACCCTTGGCACACTTCTGAAGTTGGTGGCACAGCGCCGTATCGACCCGGAGCCGTTCATCAGCCACCGATTCGGGCTCGGCGAGATCATCGACGCCTACGACGTGTTCTCCCGTGCGGCAGAAACCAAGGCGCTCAAGGTGATCATGAGCGCCTGAGATTCCCCGAGAAACCACCACGGCCGCGTCGGACCCGAGGGTCTGACGCGGCCGTGACCGTGAGAGGACTTGTGCCAGAACTACTTCGGTGGCATCCGGATGCCGCCGTCGACGCGGACGACCTCGGCGTTCATGTAGGAGTTGGTGACGAGCTCGACGACCATCGACGCGAGTTCGTCGGGCACGCCGAGACGACGCGGGAACAGCACCGACTCGCCGAGCTTGGCCTTGAATGCCTCGGCGGCCTCGCCCTCACCGTAGATCGGGGTGTCGATCAGGCCGGGGGCGACGGTGTTGACGCGCACGCCCACGGCCGCGAGGTCACGCGCGACCGGCAGGGTCATGCCAACGACGCCGCCCTTGGACGACGAGTACGACGCCTGGCCGATCTGGCCGTCGAATGCCGCGACGCTCGCCATGTTGACGATCGCGCCCCGCTCGTTCGATTCCAGCGGCTCGTTGCGGCTCATCGCGGTGGCGGCCAGCCGGATGGCATCGAAGGTGCCGATCAGGTTGATCGCGATGACCTTCTTGTACGCGTCGAGGTTGTGCGCGGAAGCGAAGTCACCGTCCTTGCCGATGGTGCGCTGCGCCCAGCCGATACCGGCCGAGTTCACCAGCACCCGCAGCGGGCCCAGCTCGGTCGCCTGGTTGACCGCGTTCTCGAGATCCTCGGTCTTGGTCACGTCCACAGCGACGAACTTGCCGTCGATCTCCTTGGCGAGCTCACCACCCTTTTCTGCGTTGAGGTCGGCGATGATGACCTTCGCCCCCTTGGCCGCCAGCTGGCGAACCACCGCGGCGCCGATGCCCGACGCCCCACCCGTCACGATTGCACTTGCTCCGTTGATATCCACGTCGACAGACTACGACGCCGTGTGACTGGTCTAACAACCCGGGGCCGAGCGATCATTCGGTAAGTGACCGGCCTTCGAACACTGCGACGAGCTCAGCCCGCCTCGCAGACTCCATCGAGGGGTCCAGCCGCCCGCACCTGCGCAACTCACACACCCCGTGCAGCGCGCTCCACAGCAGTTCCGCGCGCACCTGAACACCGACGTCCTCACCGAGGGCATCCCCGCCACCGAGCGCCTCGACGAAGATCGAGAATGCGCGACGCATGATCTCAGGAGTCTCGTCGTGAGCGAACCGCGCGGCGATCGGCATGGCGAACATCGCCTCGTACGTAGCCGGATTGCGTTGCGCGAAAGCAAGATACGCATCGATGAGGCCGCCGACCCCGCCTTCGGTCTCCGTGCCGCCGGACACCGACGCGACGAACTCCGCGAATCCGAGCAACGCCACCGCCGTCACGATCTCGTCGCGCCCGCCGGGAAAATGCTGATAGAGGACTGGCGGCGTGTATTCGATCTCGTCGGCCAGCCGGCGGGG
>NZ_MVPX01000046.1:0-12392 GCF_002043085.1 Gordonia sp. i37
TGCGTGGTGCTGCCATGCTCTTCATCCTTCACAGGTTCGAGAGCCTCCGACAAACCCGGGGCGGTTCAATGTAAGGCCCGCTGGTCTCAGCAAGGAACGTCCGAGTAATGAACCACTCGGCAAATCGATGGATTACCGAGACGCGCTGCCAAGCATGCGCCAGTTCGATGAGTGAGTCATCTAGCGTCAAGTCCTCAATCTCGCGGAGGTCATAGTGCCCAATTGAATCAGCGAAATCGGCAATGCTCTTGCAGATCTCGTAAGTGCGGTGTCCGCAGCGGTCGATCCACATCTTGCCATCGGCTCGACTCACGATCCGTCAGTTCCGTTCCACAGATACTCAAACTCATTGAATGCCAACCGATTATCGAAGTTGGTGATGTTGTCCTTGACATCGAGGATAAGGCATTCATCCTTGCCGCCATTGCGGGTTCCGCGGAGACCGCGTCCGACCATCTGCTGGTACATGTTGGCGCTGTAGACTGGTCGGGCGATGACCACCGCCCGGGTTGCCGGAGCGTCGAAGCCCTGCGACAACACGCCGTAGTTGGTGATCACCCGGATGCTCTGCTTGCGGAACTCCTCGATGCTGCGTCTGCGATCGGCTACCGGGGTGCCGGAATCGATTGCCACCGAGCGAATGCCGCGGTCGTTGAGTTTCGCGGCAAGGACCTTGGCATGGTCGACCGAGGTGGCGAACACCAGAACAGGCCAGTCGTCTGGGAGGGCGGTGATCCGTTTGATCAGTTCGGAATTGCGCGCCTCATCGGCGGCGAGGCGGCGTTCTGCGCTCTTGGGGAGCACGCCGTTCATCTTTGCGGCTTCGGCGAGTTCGAACTCGGAGAGTTGCAGGCGCATACCTTCCAGCTCCGTGTGTTCGACGCGCGAAAGGATGTTGAGTTCCTGAAGCCGTGCGATCGGATTGTCGCCGAGCACACCGTCGTCGAGGCGGTGATTGCCGAACCGGCCCGCGAGCCGGCGGGTGAGTTCGGCATCGTTCCGGAATGGAGTGGCTGTCAGACCCACGAGGTTTCGTTGCGTCTTGCTTCTGGTGAGACCCAACAACTCGAGGATTCGTGTGTACCGGGGGGATGTGGCGCCGTGCGCCTCGTCGACGATTACCAGTGACGCGCTGCGAAGCCATTCGTAGTCGTCGGTGTCAAGGCGCTCATCGAGTTTCGCGTCGGTGGCGACGACCAGATGTGGGCGTCCGGTTACGGGTGTGGCCGAATTGCCTCCCCAGAACCGGTCGAGCACCAGGTTTGTGACCGGTCCGACGTGCTCCCACACGAACTTCCACGACTGGATGGCCTGCTCGCAGAGCTCGGCTGTCGGGGCAATCCACAGGATGGGCCCTTCGGGGACTCCGGACTGTCCGATCCAGCGGATCACTGCCTCAGCGGCGACACGGGTCTTACCCGCTCCGGTGGGTAGGCTGAGCATCGCGCGACTGGGTGTGGGTTCGGTGAGGAAGTCGACGAAGCGTCGCGCGATCTCGTCCTGATAGGGGTGGAGGGCCGGAAAGTCCACCGGCCCATGGGCATCCTCACGCTGCGGCGGTGCGGGGATACGTGCCCCCGCGAAAGAGTCGGGGAAGCCCAGGTCAGAGACGAACTTTCGGGCAGACGGGCCGCCGTCGAAGTGCGCCGGTGCTGTTTCGAAGGTTGACCGGATGTCGCTGGCGTACTCCCGGAGTACGGCGTCATCGAAGGCGTTGTAGGCGAGTTCGGCGATGCGCTCGGGGCCGGGTTCATGTCCCGATTCGTGCTTTTCGCTGGCGATCAGACCATCGGGTAGTCCCGCGCGCAGTTGGTCACTCGGGAGCAGCAGTGACAACTTTCCGGGAATGGTTGCCGCATTTCGAACACGGGCAACCTGCTCTCTGAGCTTTTGGGACTCAACCAGTTTCGCGTAATGCTCGAGGAGTCGTTCACAGGTGTTCCGGCCGAGCCCGAATCCGAGGGCGCGGTCCACCGCCGTCATCTGGTCGAGAAGGGGCAGATCGGCGCGCACCCAGACGGTGTCGCCGTCACGGGCGCTCTCGAGGGCTTTCGGCGTCGCCCCGGACGGGGTTCGTGTGATCTCGTCGAGTTCGGAGCACAGCTGTAGTGAGACGCCGCGGATCACGCGCGCACCCGGGTTGGTTTTGAACGCGGGCAATACGTCGGCGAGGGGAGACGCAGGTCCGACCAGAACGGGGCGGATCTCCTTCGCGATCACGTCGCTGTATCGGTGCATTCCCCACTCGGAGACCATGAACTCGGCTTGCTCGGCATCACCGGGATCTGCGACGAGAAGTGCGGGTTGCTGTTGGCGGACGAGCTCGTCGAACTCCGCGCGTGTCGTGGCGACCGCGACTTCGTGATCGGGCCGGAAATCCCAGTGCGAGCCGACGCGACAGCGCACGCCGGGCTCCTCGTTGAGAAGATCGAGCGCCACCCGGATCAGGAGGGCATAGGACTTTCCGATGGCAGCGTCGTCGGTGCTCTGTTTGACCCGATCGAGCAATGCTTGCCATTCGCTGGGGCGGAGCTCGTTGACTGTGGAGCGAAGTCTCAGCCGTTGGGCGATGGCGGGTGACAACTGCGCTACGGGGAGATGGTCCTTGAATTCGGCTAGTTCGGGCGCGACCGCGTCGCTCACCTGTTGCAGCCCGAGGCTGGTCTCGGTGTATCCGAACTTGCTGTAGAGCCACCTGATGGGTGAGGGAATTTCGACACGTGTGTTCGACTGTCGTCCAACCTGTCTCGTCCAATTCACGACGAGACCCTCGGGCGGAGTGGACGCGATGAACTTGGCGCGACCCTCGTCGGACAGTCGGCGGAAGATTCGAAGTGGGCCGGCGATGGCGCCGCCCTCGATTCGAAGCGTATCGGGCATGACTCTCTTGCTGGTCCCGGGAAGTGTCGCGCAGTAGCTTTCGTACATGGCCTGGCGATAGTCGGCGAACCACTGCTCGGACTCGCACTGGTGATCGGCCATCTCGGGTCGGTCCGTCATTCCGAGAGCCCGAAGTGTGGAACGGTCATCGGCATGGAATGCCATGTCGACAGCCATGTCTCGGTCCCTCGATCCGTCGGCGGGAACTATGGGGCCGGGCAGCAGGCAACTGCCGGCGGCGACGAAGTCACCAGCGATGTTGCGCACTCTCAGAATGGTTGCGGCGTCTGGGTATTTGTCGAGGATGGCGCGGGTCTGACTGGCACCACCCGCGGTGCGCAGTAACTGCCAGAACCTGATCCAGTGGTCGTCGGTGTAGCCGGCGAAGCCCTGGTCGAGGATGCTGCGGAAGCGCCCGTCCGGGTCCGCCTCGCGAATGCCCAGCTGATCGAGGATCCAGCCCATGTCCGGGTCGTCGGCGATGGAATCGGCGACGTAGACGAGGTCGTCGCGCAGGACATCGTCGGATGTTCGGCGGAACACGCTGCCGGGCAACGGCGCCACGAGGTTTCCGGATGAGGTCAGCACGACCTTCGCAGATTTTGCTGCTGCCAGCAGTTCTCCGTTCCCGGCGATGTCGTGGGAAATGAGTCGACTGAGCACGCGCAGGGCGGCCATCGACCCCTTCTCCGACCCGTCGGCGACCAACGCCTCGAGCCATTCGGTGATGGACGCCGGGCGGAGACCCGTACAGGCATCGAGGATGTGATTCATCTTGCCGCGCCGCAATGCGGTGGCGTCAACCGAGTGATGCACCCAGTTCTTGGGACGACCGGGGTACTCGGACCACAGTTTCAACGTGACGTGTCCGATGTCCTCGGGTCTGAATCTCAGATCGCGGGGTTCGCGGAGGCACCCATCCTGGTCAGGCAGCGAGGGGTGTGTCGATGCGAGGTCCCACACCTTCCCCGTGAGGTATTTGCACGCCCAGTTCGGCGACTCCCGCGTACGGCCGGGTAGCAGTGTGAGATAGGCGGCCGGGTCCTGATCAACGACCAGTTCGGGCAGCGAGTCGATCACCAACTGCGCTGCGACATCCAATAACTCGCGGTTGAGATCTGCACTGTCCAGCAGATTCTGGCGATCCTCGTTGGTCTTCCACGCCGCATTCAGTGCTCCGCTGAGGGTCATCGGGTACTTGGTGGGGAAGTATGACCAGAAGGTGCCGCGCTCGGAGGGCACCGTCCAGAGTGGTTCGTCACCCGACTTGTCGATCCGATAGTCCGGGACAGCCCAGGAGATGTCGAGCGTGGCGCGATCGTGCAGTTCGCCCGAGGTGGCGCGGACCTCGTCGGTGACGACGTGTTCGGTGCTGAACACGCGGTAGCGTTCGTTGGCGGAATGGAATCCGGTGCGGGACTGATGAATGACCGTGACGTCACCGTCGTGGCCGATGGTCAATTCTCGGCGTGCAACGGGAAGAACACTGCGATCCTCGAGAACGACCGTCCCGACATGGGGCGAGAAGAGTTGAAACAGCGTGGGAAATTCCTGGCCCGTTGTGCCGAGCTGAACAGGAGCGTGCATGCTCCGGTTCAATTGGTCTGCGGTGCCCGGCATCAGTGGCAGGCGGACGACAGTGGTCGCCCACGCGAGGAGTCCGTCGAGAATTGGGTCTCCCGCGCGTTCTGCGGCAGGATCGAGTTGGCGTGCGAGTCGCAGCACCGGAGTGTCGGTGAGATCGAGCCCGGGAAGCCCCTGTTCGGATCGGGCCTCATTGACGGCGGTCCTGATCTCGAGGGCCGACCAGTCGGCATCGAAACCGAACGCGCCCGAGGTACTGAAGAACTGCGGAGATTTCGTCACGGACAGTACTGATTTCACACCGACACCGAAGCGCCCGATCTGTCCGCCGCGTTTGCGTGAGACGCCCATGCGGAGGATGGTGTCGGCGCCCCCGGGCGTGATGGGTGAGCCCTCGTTGGCACAGTAGAGGTAGGTGTCGGTGAGAACGGCCTCGATCCGTCCGCCGTAGAACGCGGGCTGTCGCAGCTCATCGGCCGCGTTCTGGATCAGCTCGAAAAGCTGACGATCACCGTATCCGCCCTGATGGATGCGCCGCTCGCCATTGGCGTGCTCCTCAACCACTCCGGGATTGATCTCGTAGGTTCTCAGGGCCAGTGCCGTCAGCTGCCGCACGGTCTCGATGACATCCGCTGTGGTGTTCGTGCTCATCGCTACTACTCGCTTCTCGCTCGTAACCTCCACATCCCCGTGATGTGGGCCCCAGATGAGATCCTATTGAGCCCTCAATCACTACAGGAGAGGTCTGACAGAACGTTCAGCGACCGGCCGGCCGGAGCGAGTTGCGCGACCTTGCCCAGGGGAGCGCGACCACCTTGTCGAGGTCGTCAGGTGTGACCTCCAGGCCGAGCGCAGCGCAGAGAACGTGCACACCGAGACGCGGAGGGATCGCGTTGCCGATCTGTTGCCCGATGCCCACGCCCGACCATGGGTAGTCGTGAGGGAATGTCTGGAGCAGGCCGGCTTCGGCGTGGCTGAAGCGATTGCGCCACCTGCCATTGGAGTCGAGGATGCGATTGCGCGTGACCTTTCCGGTCACGGTGAACGAGGGCTCGGAGGAATGCCGCCGGCCACGAGCCTTCGGGTCTCCTCCGGAGCCGTAGTTGGAGACGACTTCGAAGGGGTAGTTCCTTGTCGATCCGGGGAGGAGTGACAACGCCTCGGACATGGGCTTCCACGAAGGGGGTGAGCCGGGGATCGGCTCTTGGTCGCGGACGAAGTGCTGGTGGGTGCGCCGGGGGAGTTGGGGCCTGAAGCTCAGATTCGCCAGGAGGACGGCGCGCCGCCGGGTTTGAGGAACCCCATACTCTTCGGTCCTCAAGACGCCGGACGTGGTCAGGTATCCGATGCCCTGGAGGACTTCTTCCATGGCCTCCCAAACTGGCAGCACTGCAGGCACTTGCTCCAGAACAATGGCCTCGTAGGGACGTTTGCTTGCGTTCGCGTCGAGCGCCCATCGCAGAGGCTCGAGGACGAGCCCGGTTCGCTCGTCGGACAGGCCCCTCAGATCCTCTTTGATGTCGTCGCCGACCGACATCCGCTTGATGAACGCGAGGACGGTGTCGAGGGCCAGGCGCCCGGCGCCCTTGCCGGCCACGGTGAACGTCTGGCAGGGCGGGCCCGCGGCAAGAACGCTCGCATTGGCGAACTCTGCGGCGTTGAACTTTCGGACATCGCCCTTGTGCGAGTGGATCTCCGCCTTCTCCCGTGTCGCGAAGGCTCCCTCGTCCCACTCGATACCGGTTGTCTCGATTCCAAGCCAGGTGGCTGCTACGTCTAGACCTCCGGGGCCGGCGAAGAGATCGATGAGTCGATGGTCGACGGGGTTGTCCGACGGACTGTGAACACCGAACCGCATGGCTAACTATAACTTCAAGGCGATAGCATGTCTTCGGGACGCCTGACTACGTGTGAAACGCTGGTGGCACCGCGCCACCGAATCGTGACATAGAAGGCGAAGTACCCGGTACAGAATCCTGCGAAAGCAGCGGACTCGCGCCGCAGGAACCTCGAGGAATGACGAATGTATTGAGTGATGTGCAGTAGACTTTGCGGAACGTCTCGGACGTCCGTGAGTCAGTAGGCGGCAGTCGCCTCGATTAGCGGAATCGATACTCTAAGTCAAGCATTGGAGGCAGCGTGGCGAAGATCAATATCTTGCACCTCACCGATATCCATTTCGGCCAACCATGGATGGCGCCACGCTGGCCTTCGATACGCGAGAACTTTTTAGCCGATCTTGATTACTTGGTCCAGAAATGTGGGCCCGTCGATATTGTAGTCATATCGGGAGATATCGCATTTAGTGGTAGCCCCAAAGAATATGATCAAGCCAACGACCTGCTCGACGATATGCTACTTCACCTGGAGTCTTCCGGCGGATTAATACCACCAATAGTGGCAGTCCCAGGTAACCACGACGTTCACCGACAGGAAAAGTCATCGCTCGCTCAGATGGCGCTCGAGAGAATGTGGGATAGCGAGATCGCGGATGGAATCGGCACGGGCGGATCCGAAGAATGCATAGAATTCCTGGAAAACTCATATTCCGCATACAAGAAATGGATATCCAGTTCGTCCAAGCCGCTACCCACTCTTGACGTCGACTACTCCGGCCTCCTAGTAGGCGATTATTCGGCACGATTTATAAAGCCGGGATTCGCGGTGGGGTTCCTGGGAATCAACTCAGGGATGAGGCATGTATCCGACTGGGCCAAGCAGGGCGCGCTCACCATACTGCCAAAGCAGATTCAGTCGGCTGCCGGCGGTGACCTGCCCAGGTGGGCCCATCAAAATGACATATCGATCTTAGTCACTCATCACCCTCTCGACTGGTTAGACAACTCTGACGAGGTGCTCGATTCGATCCTATACGAAGGTGGTTCGGTTCGGCTGCATTTGTGTGGCCATTTACATGATCAAAAATACGTTCGCTCCCGATCTGGATCTCAAGATAGTCTACTCATTCATCAGGGCCAATCCCTCTTCGGAGCAGAATGGACGCCACATAAAAGGAGACGCAGTCATGGATATTCCATTGTTCAACTAGAAAAGGGCGAATCTGGCGTCAGTATGGTGCTGTGGCCACGATCGGCATCAGAGGCAGATGGCGGATCTTGGAGATTCGATAAGAGCCTAACCGCCGGATTACCGCGAGGGCAGGACTTCTCGGATCCTGAGTGGCTTCTAAAGCGCTCAGCCACGATTCATCAAGACGATGTGGTATCGGAACCATCTAATAAGCCAACGGAGAACGAGAGCCGGCAGGCGGAAGGAAGGCTGATTCGAGACCCCGGCTCAGACTTGAAGTCATTACTGGCAACTGGGGAGTGCACTCTGATACTGGGAGACATTGCAACCGCAGATTCCGATGGCCAGCTAATCTTGCCCGTGCACGATCTAAGGAGATTTCTCCTCGAAAGACTGGGGCTGGACTCTTCGGAGAACTTCAATGCCAGCGTGGACGAGCTCGTAAGTATCCTGGGTTCGGAGGACTCGAAGGCGGCGATTTCGGCACTGGGCTACTTTCTCGGAAACAAATCTGACCGTGATGCTGCAATGGCCCACCAGATATTAAGAGGACCATGGACGAGAGTGTTGAATCTGTCTCCAGCCGCGATGGAGATCGAAGGTGATTCTCGCCAACCGGAATCTGACCAAGGATCATATCTAGGTTACGATGCAGTATCGGATCGGTTTCGCATCCCTGGACATCTCTCGCGTGCTCTGATCTGGGTGAATGGACGCCACCTTCCGGGAGGAAAGGCAGAAGTTAGGTTCAGCCGAGATGTGAAGCTGAGAGATGACTCGCGCGGTCGTTGGTCTGCCTTTGTTGATCAGTCCGCAATCGTCGGCCCAACGGTTTACCTTGCAGATGAGATAAACGAACTCGACTTGTGGAGCTATGTTTGTCTCCGCGAGACAGCCAAGTCGCGTTCGCAACCCGCTGGATTCTTAATTTGTCCAGACCTCAGTGATAGGCAGGCCAGGATGCTTGATGTCTACAACGTAACGTGGGTCAAGTCAAGCGTCTCAGAATTCGTGCATGGCTACCTGCAGCCAAATCAAGAACACATGGCAGTGGGTAACCAGAGAATCCGTCGAAGAATCCGAACTGCTGACCTATCGATGGAGCTTTCGGTGAGTAGTAAGAGGAAGGTGCAGTCGAGCGGAAGCAAGGAGTACCTTAAGGGTAAGGAACCTGACTGGGCTGACATTGTGCAGGGATTTGCGGCACCGTTGAGTAAAGGAACTGAGCTTGCCAGCTTCCTGGAAACCGCCACGTCTGACCGTGTATATCTGGTAGAGGGAACCGCTGGGTCTGGAAGGACGACGGCCCTCATGCAAGCGGCGCTAATTCTTGATGCGCAAGGACACAGAGTCGGTTGGATCGAATCGCGGAACAGTCAGCAGGTCAATCGGATCTCCGACCTCGTGGACCGTGTCGTTCTAGATGAGTTCGATATAGTGTTTGTAGACGATGCAGATGGTTTTGGTGCGCGAGCGGTCGACCTCGTACGTAACTTGTGGAACAATGCGGCCTCGCAACGAAAGGTTGTGATTGGCGCAAGGTCTGTCCGATCGGGTCTGGTGCGCGGTGAATACCCACTCGAGACGCTTGTCGATGGCGATCTCTCGGAAAGCGACGTCGGTCTTCTGTTGGACAAACTTTTCGAGAAGAATGTGGTATACGACCGGCGGGCTTCACGGTCAGATGTTCGCAATCTCTTGGTCAGCGTATCCGGAAGCCAGTTGCTTGTGGGTATGATTCAGGCGACTTCAGGTCTTCCTTTCAACCGTAAAGTTGCAACTGAATGTGATTCGTTGAACGACGTGTCGAAGTTTCTATACGGCGTAGTATGTGTGGTAACGGCAGAGGCTGGAGTAATAACACGGGAGCAGGTGCTTGCGTCTTCAGATACGACGCCTCAAGTCGCGGTCAAGTCATTCTATACTCTGTGCACTCAGAATTTGGTTAGAGAGGTTGCCAATTCCGGCTATTACGAGGCACGCCACCGCATAGTTGCGGCCGCAGTGCGGGACCATCTCAATTCGCAAGGAGCGCTTGGGCCAATTATCTGCGGCGCCGTTAGAGTTTTTGCAGCTGCTGCGGCAGATCTGCGAACACATTCCGAGCCCGAACGCCGAGTGCTCACCAGATTAGTAAGCCACACATACTTGATTGATCAGGGATTGACTCTGGAAGAGGTCAGGAGAATTTACGATGAAGTTGAGCACATCCTGGACGAGGACTTCAACTTCTGGTTGCAGCGCGGGTCATTCGAACTCGAAGTCAGTGGCGGAGATACGGCGGCCGCTCTTGCTTACTTGACGGCTGCACGCACACTTTCCGGGGGTGAGAATGACCGGAAGGTGCTTACAACTTTCGCCCGCCTTCGTCTGCAACTGGCACGCAGCGACCATTCTGCGGATGCGACATCTCTAGCGATCGGGGCTGTGAAGGACCTGCATGCCGTCATTAGACGGCACGGCACCAACTCACCGCACACGATCGTAATATTGGCGCGCTATGCCGTGCCGTGGATGAAGGATGCGCCGATATCTGTGTCCGAGCTGTCTGAACTGGCGAGAGAAACAGCAAGATGGCTCGATTTCGCCGAGATTCTCGACGACTCGAATTCGCAGGTCGCGGAAGCGCGCGCGGTTGGTTTGGAAACGTTGAATCAAATACTTGCATAGTTCAGTCTGGGTAGTGCCGTGCCGTGCCGTGCCGTGCCGTGCCGTGCCGTGCCGTGCCGTGCCGTGCCGTGCCGTGTTGGTGTTGGTGTTGGTGTTGGTGTAGCCCAGCCCCTGAAAGGGGCGCGTTTCGAGGAGGGATTGTGAGGAAGTCGGGTTCAGAATCATCGAATGAAGATAAGGATGTCGTCGTTCGTGTTTCGCTTCCTGAATGCACGGATGGAAATCGCGAGAAAGTGAGGAGCGAATATTCTCGAGTTGTGGAGTTCGGCCTCGAGACGCAGAGGTGGTATCTCCGGGATCGCAGACTGAAGCGACGTGGTTCGATTGCGCTTAGGGTACTCGGAATAGTCCTTGGCGCCGGGGGTGCGCTTATGCCGTTGATTTCGGCAAATGGTGGAGCGGTGAGTCCGTATATAGGCTATCTGCTGCTGCTTGGATCGGGCGCTAGCTTGGCCGTGGATCGGGCACTCGGGCTATCTACCGGATGGGCGCGTGATATGTACGCGGTAGTTCAGATAAACAATGTTCTATCCAACCTTAGGGCCCGATGGTTGGAGATCGAGGGCGTTGAGGGCGAGGTCATGTCGCAGACGGTGAATGCAACGTTTATTAAGATCGCTCACGAAGCCGAAGCGAGTATTCTAAGGATATATGGCGGAGAGACGCTTGAATGGATATCTGAGTTTCACGAGACCAACCGAGCGTTAGAAACTGGGGCCGAGAATAAGAAGGCGCAACTGTACTCTGACGTCGCCAAGCCGTTGTAGTTGTAGTTAATTCTCTCAGTCGGATCAGACCCCGTCTCCGCGCCCGGGTAACCACCCCTCAAGTACCGATCCCAGTGCCGCGGACTGGTGTGCAGCGGGATTGTTCGGCACCGACCGTGAGAACCGTGGCGCCACATTCGGCTGTATCTCTCCGCTCACCCGCACATAGCTTCCACGCTCGACTGCGTAGGGATGCGCAGGTGCCTCGTCGAAGTCGAGGACGGCAGTCACGCAGGCGTCGACACCGTCGAACGCCTCTTCCCATTCGGCACGCGATTTGGTCGCGAAGCGCGCGGCGATTGCGGCACGCAGATCCGGCCAATGGGATCGATCCCACCGGTTCGGTAGGTCCTCAAGCCCGAGAACCTCAACGAGGTTGTGCCAGAACACGTCTTCGAGTGCGCCCACTGCCATGTACCCGTCGGTGCACCCGTACGTGCAGTAGAAGGGGGCTGATCCATCGAGTAGATTTCCGTCTTCGCGAGAAACCCATCGTCCGGCGGCCTTCCACGACCACTGCAGTTGCGCGAGAATGGCGGCACCGTCGGTCATTGCCGCATCGATGACCTGACCCCGCCCAGATCGTTGCCGTTCAAGCAGGGCAGCGAGGACACCGACGACGAGAAACATTGATCCGCCACCGAAGTCGCCGACCAAGGAGAGCGGCGGGATCGGAGGCTCGCCAGCCGGACCCATGGCGCTCAGAATGCCCGTCACTGCAAGGTAATTGATGTCATGGCCGGCCGCGTGCTGGAACTGTCCGCCCTGCCCCCAGCCGGTCATCCGCGCATACACCAGATGCGGGGCCAGTTCGAGACAGGTGTCGGGCCCCAACCCGACACGCTCCATAACCCCAGGCCGGAATCCCTCAACGAGGACATCGGCCTGGACGACTATTTTCCGCACTGTGTCGATGGTGTCCGGGTCTTTGAGGTTCGCCTCAACGATTCGACGTCCGCGCCAGAGTCCCGAGTCGGCATCGACCACACCGTCGGGTGCGCCGCGCCCAGCGGGCCGCCGAATCTGCACGACATCGGCGCCGAGGTCCGTGAGCACCATGCACGAGTGAGGAGTCGGACCGAGACCGGCCATTTCCACGACTCGAAGGCCGTCCAGTGGTCCGCTCACCGGTCACCGGCGCTGTGCAGAATGCCACGAACGGCGAAATCGGTGTAATCGGAGACGAGTTCGTCGACATCTTGGTCATCCCGAAGCCACCAGCTGATTCCGTTCATCAGATCCAGAACGGCGATCGCCGCCTGCCCGGCGTCACGCACCTCGAACTGCCCCACGCGGGCTCCTGCGGCGATCACATCGCGCACTCTGCGCTGGTAGTACTTTCGATAGTCGGTAACGGTGGCTCGATGCTCTGGCAGCAGTGCAGACAGTTCCCTCAGGGATACAAGGTGTTCCACCCTGTGCTCGGCTAGTGGCGCGCGTCGTAATTGCTTGAACGGTTGG
>NZ_MVPX01000460.1:0-5817 GCF_002043085.1 Gordonia sp. i37
AAAATGCTGATAGAGGACTGGCGGCGTGTATTCGATCTCGTCGGCCAGCCGGCGGGTGGTCACCGCGGACCATCCGTCACGCTCCGCCAAATCGCGCGCCGCCTCGACCACCCGATCCCGACGTTCGGCGCGCTCTCGCGCGCGCCGATCCTGTGTGCCCATGGTCGAAACCTACCATTGATAGATCTTGTTATCGATGTTAGATTTCTTTCCATCGATAACAACAGGAAGGTGCGAACGATGACAACGAGCTTCACCCGCCCTGAGGACCAACCATGACCAGCATCCTGTGGTGGACCGGGGCGTCGATCGGTGTGGTGATCGCGCTGGGCATCATCGTGATCGGCGCCGCCTACCTGGCCCGCAACGCCACCAACGCCGCCGGTTTCGGCCTGCCGACGTCGCTGTCGCCCCAGGACCGTGGATGGTGGCAGGTCAAGGGGATCCACGGGGTCACGGCGGTGGTTCTGCTCGGCGCCTGTGTACTCACCGCGGTCGGGCAGGCGCCGTGGTGACCGTTTCGAGGTCGAGGTCGAGGTCGAGGAGAACGCGTACCGCCGCGAGGTCCTGGGCACCGAGGCCCACGGAGACGAACATCGTGATCTCGTCGTCCCCGGTACGGCCGATCGCGTCTCCGCTGATGACCGCCCCCAGGTCGGTGCCAACATCGTCGAGGTCGACGACGCCGTGCCGCAATGCCGCGACGACAGCACCGGAAGTTGTCCTGGCGGTCGCCACATCGTCGACGATCACCCGCGACCGACGGAGCGCCTCGGCGTCGACCTCTCGATGATCCAGCCGGGGCGGCGCCCCGACGACATTCAGATGCGTTCCGGCGCGCAGCCATTCGCCGCGCAGGATCGGCGTCGGTGACGGCGTCAGTGTGCAGACGATGTCGGCACGACGACAGAGTTCCGCCGGACCGTCGACCACCTGGACGTCGCAACCGAAGTCACCAACAGCACCGGCAAACTCCCGTGTCCGCTGCGCGGATCGGGTCCAAACGACAACGGTGTCGAGGCTCTCGATCCGCGCGGTCAAAAATCGGACGTGCTCGAAGGCCAGCCGGCCCGCACCGATCCCCCCGAGAACACGGGCGCCCGCGGACGCGAGATGACTCGATGCCACCGCGCTCGCCGCCGCGGTACGTGCGGCCGTCACACGGCCACCGGCCAGTATCGCCCGCACCCGACCCGAGTCGAGGTCGGTGACCAGGATCGTCGAGAGTTGGCGTGGTGCACCGCGGTTGGCCCGCTCCGGTGAGTCCGTCATGATCTTGGCGACGCACACACCGTCGATCGCCGACACCGCAAGCATCGGATGCACTGCCGCCTGCGTTCCCGGCACCGCGATGTCGGCGGCCACCGGGTTGACGACGATGCCACGATGCAGATCGACGTGTACCTGCTCCACCGCAACCATCAGACGCAGTGGGTCGAGGAGGCGGTCGATCGTCTCGTCGTCGACGGCCACCCCCTCGACACACTGACCGGTCATCACGCCCGGTGGGCGGCTGAGACGATCAGCGCCGACTCGTCGACGAGATCGCCATAAGCCAACGGCGTGCGGATCATCCTCTCGTCAAGAAGGACTCGGAGCCACCGATCGGTGCCGGCCGGGTCGATGCGCGGGGTCTCCCAGGTCCTCGACGCCTGCAGCCGGACGCAGGACAGCGCCAGGTGGGCCGGGTCGGCAGTGGGCCAGTGCTCGGCCATCAGCGGCGCCAGATCCTCGACCCGCGCGGTCGCCAACAGATCCATCGCCTCGCCGATGGCGTCGACGAAGCCGGCGAGCGCCGGCACGAGCTCGTCGAAACGGTCACGGCGACAGTAGAAGACGCTGTTGGGCCCGAGTCCCCCCGAGACCGTGTAGTCGATCGCGATGTGTCCGTCGCCCCGGCGTTGTATCGCCAGCGCGTTGGGCAGATCGAGCACGATCGCATCCCCCAGTCCGCTGCGGAACAGGTCGAGGAACATCGGCGTCGACAGATCGCGCAGGAAGGTGACCGATCGCGGGTCGGCTCCGGCCTCTCGCATCAGTCCGGCGGTGAACGCATATGGTGCGCTGCCGCCGATGCCGGGCGCGAGGATCGTGGTCCCCTCCATGTCGGTCCAGGCGAACTCGCCGACAAGGGCCTCCGTGCGCACGACCAGGGCCTTGGGGAACTGGTGATTGAGCTGGGCGAAGGTGGTGAATTCCGTTGCGGTACCGGCGTACATCGCCGGTACCCACAGTCCACCCAGGGCGACCTCGGCGGTGCCGACTGCGAGATCATCGAGGACCCCGGTCCACGGGTCGCGCGCGATGAACTCGACGTCGAAGCCGCGCTGTGCGAAGAGCCCATCGGACTCGGCGAGGTAGGCGGGCAGATAGTTCAGTGCATGGGAGGTCGCACTGATGGTCAGGCATTGCATTGCGAAACCTTTCGGTGGGTGGATGGATCATCAACGCGCGGGGAGGGTTTGACCTAGGACTCGGCGTGAATCTCTTCCAGGGACCGCCCGAAGGTCTCGGGCCCGAATCGGGCAGCGACAACGAGGAGTGCGTACATCGCGGCAATCATCAGGAAGACACCGGCGACGCCTGCGAGGCCGAAGAAATACAACGCGGCGAACGGCATGACCGCACCGGCCACGTTGCCGATGCCGTTGACCACCGACGCACCCATCGCCCGCACCGACGTCGGGAAGAGCTCCGGCGACCACACCGAGAGCATGGTGTTGAGCAGCATCGTGAAGAACTGGAACACCGCGCCGAGGATGAGGATGGTGGCCACCGAATTGGCGAAGGCGGCAAAACAGATCGCCGAGGCACAGCCTAGCGTGGCCGCCGACATGACGGTGATCCTCCGCGGCACGCGACCTGCGAGAACTGCTGCAGCGCAAGCACCGACAAGGCTGCCGATGTTCATGATCATGGTGAACACGAGCGAGTCGGTCAGCGAGTATCCGCGCGACACCAACAGGATCGGCATCAGGAACAGCAGCGTGACCTGCGCTCCGAACGACATCCATGACGCCGTCCCGACGGCCGCGGTGCGGCGGAGGTTGTTGCCACGGAAGACCTCTACGATCGACACCCGTTGCGCCACCACCGGGATGTCGGTGGTGGCCACGAACGACGTCGGTGAACCCTTACGGCGGAGATCCGAAAGGCGTTTTCCACCAAGACGGTTCAGGCTCTCGTTGGCTTCCTCGACACGCCCCTTGTCCACCAGGAAGCGGGGCGACTCCGGAAGGTAGCGGCGGAACGCGACGACCAGCAACGCGGGCACCGCGAGAATGACGTAGGTCCAACGCCAGGAGTGCGCGTCGCCGCCCAGGAGGCCGCCGAGCGGTCCGAGGACCAGCGCGAAGAAACCGAAGGAGGCGATGTTGCCGATCCCCCCGGAAGAGATGTTCAGACTCGCCAGTACCGACCCGCGATAGCGGGTGGCCACGACTTCCGCGAGCAACGCGAGACCGACGGTGAACTCACCACCCAGCCCGACACCGACGATGAACCGGCTGCAGAGCAGCATCTCGTAGTTGACGGCCACTGCACTGATCAGCCCGCCGAGGGTGTAGATCAGCAAGTTGAAGCTGAGTGCGAACCGCCGGCCCCACCGGTCGGCGGCATAGCCGCCGATCAGTCGTCCGACGAGCCCGCCGATGACGGTCGCTGTGTTGATCGCGGTGAGTTGGGCGTTGCCGATCCCCAGTGAGTCCTTGATCAGTGGACCCATGGAACCGGTGGAGTTCTGTTCGAGGCTGTCGAAGAACAGCCCGGCCATCAGCAGAACGATCACCCAGCCCTGGGCGCGGGTGAATCCGATGCGGTCCAGGGCTGCGGCGAGCGATCCCGTCGCCGCGGCATCGCGACCCTTCTGAGGGGAATCGCCTGCGGACGGGGTGGGCTCGGGTGTGGAGGAGTGGTCTTTCGGCGCGGCCGACGGTGAGGTGGTGGACATGGGCGCGTGCTCCAGATGAGAGGTGGAAGTGGATTGCCGCAGCACCGCGACCTCTAAAGTTGTATACAAACAGTGTTGCCAACCGATGAACTACCGCGTCATTTGCGTAACGCCGCCAAGCCTATGCGAGTTTTGTATACGAATTCTTCACTCTTGCTCTGCGAACCGTTCCTCGTCCTTGCGAAGGTGCTCCTCCATCAAGAAGCCGGCCTGCACCACGGCGCCACTGACGATCGCGTGTGCGATGGCCATGTGATCGAGGGTCGCTCCGTGTCGATCATCGCCGAGCGCCCACGCCACGCGGCGATTGACGTCGGCGAGCATCGTCGCGAGCTGCGAGTTGCCGGCACCGGTCACGACCAGTTCGTGGAACGAGGGTCCGTCACTTGCGCGTACGGGTCGTTCCGAGCGTGCGACCGCAGCCAATTCGTCGACGCTCGCGCCGCCACGCCGCTCGGCAGCCAACTGCGCGGCGAGCACCTCGAGGCCTCGGCGCACCTGAAGCAGCCCGAGACCGTCAGTGCGGGGCGCCTGGGCCACTGTGGCCCCGCGATACCGAACCGTGAGAACAAATCCCTCGGACTCCAACTGCGCCAGCGCTTCTCGAACCGGGACCCGCGAGACTCCGAAGCGCCGGGCGATGGATTCTTCGATCAGACGCTGCCCGGCAGGAAGGCCCCCGCCGAGAATTTCCTCGCGCAGCGTCTCGGCGATCAGGTCTTTGGGGGAACGATCGTCGGTTCTCTGGGCCACATCCACGCACTGCAGTTTAGGGCGCCGATATGTGGGGCGCTGTCGGCGAACTGCAGAGCGCAGTCGGCGTCAGATGCACCGCACGATCGGCTCCGGCGCGTAGCGCACGGTTCGGGTGTGCCTGCTGATCAGTGCGCCGGAGCGGGCGTCGGTGATGACCCGGGTGTCGCTGGTGGTGAATCCGCGGCTGCCACGGCTCGCGATGCAGTCGGGCCCGCGGGGCACCCGGCGCACCTCTGGCGTGGTGTAGGCGTGTCGCTCCCCGGTGATCGACTGGACCTCGACACTTGTCGTGCCCCACAGCCGAACCGTCACCGACGACGGACTCCACAGGGTCTCGATCAGGACGCCGTGGCGCGAGGTGTTGCCGATGACGAGGTCGATGGCGCCCTCGAACACCGTCGCCTCCCGCGCCTCGGGATACCGCGAGATGTAGTAGGCGTGTTCGGTGTGGTCGACGTCGGCGAGGCCGGCGAAGTACGCGGCGTTGTAGAGCGTGGTGGCGAATTGGGAGATGCCGCCGCCCACCGCGTTCGACGCACGGCCGTGATCGATGATCGTCGAGCTGACGTAGCCCTGCGCGGAGCCCCGCGGCCCGGTGTGGGTGTTGAGGGAGAAGTTCTTGCCCGGCAGGATCAGCGCCCCGTCGACCTCGGCCGCGACCAGCCGGATGTTCTCGCCGGACGCCGACGAGAAACCGCCGGTGGTGAACTCGCCGATCACCTCGGTGACCCCGAGCGAGCGGGCCTTCTCGGTGGACAACGCGGGCGGCACCGTCCGGTAGGCGGCTGCGACGGTGCGCGGCCCGGTGCCGACGACGGCGCGTTCGAGTGCGGCGAAGGTCTTGTCCCAGTCGACGCGTGCGCCGTCGCGGGCGGGCACGACCCGCGGGCGTCCCGTCGCCAGCGAGAATCTCGCATCGGCGGGCGGGGTCTCGGAGTCGCGCAGCGCGGCCAGCGCCGTACGACCGCGTTGGCGGTCGACGTGTGCGACGAGCCCTCCCCGACCGTCGGGGACGAAAGTGAGGATCGCGCCGATCTGCCTGGGAGACAGGCTGACCCGAACGCCACCTCGGCCGGAGATCTCGACGTCGTCGGACACCGCCCGCGTCGCCG
>NZ_MVPX01000461.1:0-2267 GCF_002043085.1 Gordonia sp. i37
GGGCCAGTACCGCGCGCGCCGCATCCCGGTCGACGCGGCGACCGGCGGCGGGCAGATCGGCGACCGGGGTGACCCCGTCGTAGTGCACCCCACCGTCCACCGCCGACCGTTCGAGATCGCGGTGATGACCGGCGATCGCCTCGTCGAAGCGTGCGGCGTCGACCCGGACCACCGGCGCGACGTCGTGTGTGCGGCCGAAGAGGGCCAGCAACCGGGTGAGCGGACTGCGCGGCTGACGTTGCAGGGCCGCCGCGGTCGCGTCGGCGTCGAACATCACACCCAACGCCGCGGGGTCGATGGTCGCCGAGCCGGATTCGGTGCGCAGTCGCACCGGTTCGCCCGCCTGTTGCATCAGCTCGTCGAGCCGATGGTCCAGGCGCACCGGGGACAGGTTGCCGACGTCGCGGCCGGCGGTGACCGCACCGCGGGCGGTGTGCCCCGAGGTGACCAGAAGATCCATGGACAACGTCAGGAGTATGACGGAGATCACACCTGTGGTGATTCGTGCGCCGACCCGCCATCGACGTCGCCGCACTGAACTCACGCTGTCACTCATACCGAACAAATCCGGCCAATGCGACCCGGGCGGCTTCTCCCCATAACGCAATCGAGGGCCTGACCGGCGAATTCACGCTGGCCAGGCCCTCTGTGAGAGGCGCTCCGGTTGAGCTGTCGGGTCGGGGGTCTGACAGCTCAACCGAAGCTACCCCGTATATCTACGGGACTTTCGTCTTCGTTACAACACGGGGTGTCCATTCATCGGGGGAATCCTGCGCCGGAGGAATCCCGCTCAGCCTTCGATGATCGCGGTGACGCCCTGGCCGCCCGCGGCGCAGATCGAGATCAGCGCGCGTCCGCCGCCGTTCTCCTTGATCTGCTTGGCGGCCTGGGCCACGATACGTCCACCGGTGGCGGCGAACGGGTGTCCCGCGGCCAGCGACGAGCCGTTGACGTTGAGCTTGCTGCGGTCGATCGCGCCGAGCGCCTTGTCCAGGCCCAGCCGCTCCTTGCAGTACTCCTCGGACTCCCATGCCTGCAGGGTCGCGAGCACCACCGAGGCGAACGCCTCGTGGATCTCGTAGAAGTCGAAGTCCTGCAAGGTGAGGCCGTTGCGCTCGAGCAGACGCGGGACGGCGTAGGTGGGTGCCATCAGCAGGCCGTCGGGGCCGTTGACGTAATCGACCGCCGCGGACTCGGAGTCGACGAAGTACGCCAGGACCGGGATGCCCTTGTCCTGTGCCCACTCGTCGCTGGCGAGCAGCACGGTCGACGCACCGTCGGTCAGCGGCGTCGAATTGCCCGCGGTCATGGTGGCGTCGCCCAGCGACACCCCGAAGACCGGCTTGAGCTTGGCGAGCTTCTCGACGCTGGAGTCGCCGCGCAGGTTCTGATCGCGGGTCAGGCCGAGGAACGGGGTGACCAGATCGTCGAAGAAGCCGGCGTCGTAGGCGGCGGCCATCTTCTGGTGGCTGGCCGCGGCGAGCGCGTCCTGGTCGGCACGCTTGATACCGAACTCCTTGGCGGTGATCGCGGCGTGCTCACCCATCGACATCCCGGTGCGGGGCTCGCCGTTGCGCGGGATCTCGATGCCGAGCTTGGGCAGCGCCTTGAGGAGTCCGAGGACCTGGTCCTGGGTGCTGCGGGCCCGGTTCACCTCGAGCAGGCCGCGACGGAAACCCTCGGAGACGCCGATCGGCGCGTCGGAGGTGGTGTCGACGCCACCGCCGACGGCGACGTCGTAGCGTCCGCGCGCGATGCCGTCGGCGACGGCGGTGATCGCCTGCAGACCGGTGCCGCACGCCTGCTGGATGTCGAAGGCCGGGGTGTAGGGCGACAGGGCCGATCCCAGCACGGATTCGCGGATGAGATTGAAATCACGCGACAGTTTCAGGACGGCGCCACCGGCCACCATGCCGAGTCGTTCGCCCTGGAGGCTGTAGCGACTGACGAGGCCGTCGAGGGCCGCGGTGAACATGTCTTGGTTGCTGACCTTGGCATATGCCTTGTCCTGCCGCGCGAACGGAATGCGGTTGCCGCCGAGGATCGCGACCGGGCGCTCGGTGCGGGTCTTGGGTGTGTTGGCCACGAGAGATCTCCCAGGTGTCGATTGGTACCTTTAACGTATTCTTACTCCAGAGTAAGTTAGATGTCGAACGGCGCTCCACCCAGCAGCGTCCTCGATCACACCGAGCGTGAGAACAATTCAGAGGAGATTCACGTGGCTGCCAACTCCACGACCGCAGGCCTGTACTCGAGTTTCGTGCACT
>NZ_MVPX01000462.1:0-3647 GCF_002043085.1 Gordonia sp. i37
GGGAGCCGCTGCGTGAGCTGCTCTCGGGTCCCGACTACACGCTGATCGAGAACGCCACCACCGGTCGCAGCGCCGACAAGTACGGCGGTCTGGTCTTCGACGCCACCGGGATCACCTCCCCCGCCGAGCTCGAGCAGCTCTTCGAGTTCTTCCAGCCGGTCATGCGCTCGACGGCGGCCTGTGCGCGCTTCGTCGTGCTCGGCACCACCCCCGAACTCGTCATCGATCCTGATGAGCATGTCGCCCAGCGCGCCCTCGAGGGATTCACCCGCTCGCTCGGCAAGGAACTCCTCAAGGGGTCGACCGTGCAGCTCGTCTACGTCTCCCCCGACGCCAAGACCGGGCTCACCGGCCTGGAGTCGACGCTGCGCTTCGTGCTGTCGGCCAAGTCGGCCTTCGTCGACGCCCAGGTGATCCGCGTCGGCGCCGACGACGCCACCGCGCCCGCGAGTTGGGACAAGCCGCTCGAGGGCAAGGTGGCCGTGGTGACCGGTGCCGCCCGCGGTATCGGCGCGACGATCGCCGAGGTGCTGGCCCGCGATGGCGCCCACGTCATCTGCGCCGACATCCCGGCTGCCGGCGAGGCCCTGGCCGAGACCGCCAACAAGGTCGGCGGCACCTCGTTGCCGCTCGACGTCAGCGCACCCGACGCCGGCGAGAAGCTCGCCGAGCATGCGCTCGCGCGCCATGGCGGCATCGACATCATCGTCAACAACGCCGGCATCACCCGCGACAAGCTGCTCGCCAACATGGATGCGGCGCGCTGGAATTCGGTGATCTCGGTCAATCTGATCGCGCCACAGCAGTTGGTCAACGCCCTCGTCGAGAAGGACGCGTTGAAGCCCGGCGGCGCGGTGATCGACGTGTCGTCGATCGCGGGTATCGCGGGCAACCGCGGCCAGACCAACTACGGCGCCTCCAAGGCCGGCGTGATCGGTCTCGTCGACACCTACGCCCCGCTGCTCGCCGAGAAGGGCATCACGATCAACGCCGTCGCCCCCGGTTTCATCGAGACCAAGATGACCGCCGCGATCCCGCTGGCCACCCGCGAGGCCGGCCGCCTGATGAGTTCGCTGCAGCAGGGCGGTCAGACCATCGACGTCGCCGAAACCGTTGCCTACTTTGCCAATCCGGCCTCCAACGCCATCACCGGCAACGTGGTCCGGGTCTGCGGCCAGGGATTCCTGGGGGCGTGATGAGCAAGACCATCACCCTCTCGTCGCCGCCGAGCACCGCCGACGTCTACTCCAAGGCGGTCACCGCGATGCTTCCGGTGATCGGCAAGCCCGCCCGGATTCGCGCCGACGCGACAATCCCGGACCGGCGCTACCGGCTCGAGAACATCCGCATCGATCCGGACCGGCTGCTGGCCTACACCCGCGCGACGGGTCAACAGTTCGGCCCGACGCTGCCGATCACCTACCCGTTCGTGTTGCAGTTCCCGCTGGCCATGAAGATCATGACCGACGGCGACTTCCCTTTCGGCGCAGTCGGTTCGGTGCATCTGGAGAACACCATCACGCGACTGCGACCGATCGGGATCGACGAGCCGCTGACCATCGTGAATCACGCCGAGAACCTGCGTGAACACCGCAAGGGCATGCTCATCGACATGGTCTCGGAGATCAACGTCGGCACCGAGCTGGTGACCCGGCAGGTGGCAACGTTCCTCAAACAACAACGCACCAGCCTCTCCGACGAACCGCGCGGGCCGGCTCCGCGGGATCAGGCGCCACCACCACCGGATGCGGTACTCACCGTCGACTTGGCCAAGATCCGCGAGTACGCGGCGGCGTCGGGGGATCGCAACCCGATCCACATGGGCGATCTGACCGCCAAGGCGTTCGGCTTCCCGAAGGCCATCGCGCACGGAATGTGGAGTGCGGCAGCCGCTGTCGCCAACGTCGAGGCGCAACTGCCCGACGCCGTCACCTACACGGTCCGGTGGGGTAAGCCGATCCTGTTGCCGGCCAAGGTGAACGTCTACACCCATAGGGTGGACGGCGCCGGGAGCGCAGCGAGCGGGCCGAATGATTCCGGCGCCGGGAGCGCAGCGAGCGGGCCGAATACCTACGGCGCCGGGAGTTTCGACATCTCGATTCTCAACCGGCGCAAGGGGTATCCGCACCTGACGGCGACCACGCGTACCAACTGAGGCGACCACCAGGTCACCGAACTCCCGTCCGGCAATGCCGGGCGGGAGTTCTGCGTTTCGCTGCTGCCCGCGACACGAGACCGCTCGAAGTCCGGGACGATCTCGGGGTCATCCCCGATGTCGCCACCACCGGCGAGTCGTAGCGTCGGCAGCATGAGAAAGCTCGCCCGGATCTGGGGTCTGACGCTCGTGGTGATGGTGTGTGTGTTCTTCATCGGCCGCGCGGCGGCCGAACCGTTCACCGTCGGCAACGATTACCAGAACGACTGGGGCGGGCCTAGTCTCGTCGGTGTGCTCGCCGTCCACATGATGCCGGGGCTACTCGCGGTGGCGGTGCTGGTGTGGCTGGGTTCGGTGACGTTGCGTCGGCACCGGTGAATCCGCGTCAGGACGGCGTGTGGATACCGACGCCCTTCAGGCCGCGCCAGGTGATGCCGACCAGGAGATCGGTGGCGGTCTCGAGGTCGACGTCGCCTTCGCTCATCCGGTCGGCAACAGCCTCACCGGCCCCGACGAGCGCGATCGCGGTGAGCTCGAAATCGATGTCGAGCGCGCCCTCGACCGTGGTACCGCGGCGGATCAGGTCGGAGACCATATCGACGATGTGTCGACGGCTGGTGCTGACGGTGTCGGCGAAGGCCGCCGATCCGACGGCAACCCGGTAGAGCACCCGCCAGGACTCGCCGTTCTCGTCGACATAGCGGAGGAATTCCCGCACCACCGTGCGGGCCTGTTCGCTCTGGCGCAGCTTGGGGTCGAAGCCGACCGACATCGCGTCGATGAACCGACCGCCCTCTCGGGCGATACACGCACTGAACAGCTCTTCTTTGGACCCGTAGTACAGATACAGCATCGGTTTGCTAATCTTCGCCTGGGCTGCGATCGAATCCATGGACGTGTCCCGGAAGCCGTTCTCGGCGAACACCGAGACCGCGGCGTCGAGCATCTGCTGCTCGCGCACCGCGCGGGGCAGTCGTTTGGTCCCGCCGACCATGATGGCTCCTCACACTCGCCACACCCCCACCGCGCGGCAGGGATCAGATCATCTTACCGTTCAGTAAGATTCAGCGGTAACCGGCTGCGCGCAACGCGGCGAGGATCTCCGACCGTGACCCGCCCCCGAAGCGCCGGCGAATACGGGCGACGTGGTGCTCGACGGTCTTCGCCGAGATGAACAACCGGGCGCCGATCTCGGCATACGTGCAGCCGGCGAGAAGCTCGTGGGCCACCTGCGCCTCACGTTCGGTCAACGGTCCCGATGGTGGGCTGACCTGCGGGGATGACACTTCGGCGCGTGTCGGACGCGGGCTCGGCAGGTCGGGTGCGGCGGTGTCGGCGCACAGACGGGCGGCGTCTGTCGGTGCGCCGATGGCGACCAGTCCGGCCCGGGCCTGCACCACCCGCCGATCGTCGACCGGCGTTGCGGCGAAGGCCAGATCGTGCACGACACGCGCGGCCGCCACCAGAGTTGCGGTGCGCTCGTCCCCGGGAT
>NZ_MVPX01000463.1:0-17192 GCF_002043085.1 Gordonia sp. i37
CACAAGCCACGCTGGGGCAGGTCCTCGCGGCCGACCTGGGCACCGCCCTCGGCGTCGACGGCGCACTGATCGGGCAACTCGGGGGCGCCCTCGACGCCGCACTCGGTGGGCAACTCGCCGGGAGCGGAGCGATCGGGGGTGGACTGATCGGGGGCCTCGACTCCGCGGCGCTCACCGCCACGACCGGTGAGCTGTCCGGCGCGCTGTCCTCCGCACTCGGCGGTGGCGGCGAGATCGGCTCGGCACTCGGCGGATCGTTCGGCGCCGTCCTCGGTTCGGCCCTCGGTGGTGACCTCGGCGGCGCCGTCGCCGGCTCGCTCGTCGACGGCGCCGATCTCGGTACCTCGCTGACCTCCGCGCTCGGCGGTGCCCTGAACCTCGACACCGGCCAGGCCGGTTCGATCACCGCGGGCCTCACCTCGACGCTCGAGGCCGGCGGCGGTATCGATCGGATCGTCGACGCCGACCTCGTCGCCGTCGCCCAACCCGCCCTGACACTCGGCCAGAACGGCATCGTCGGCAGCGGCGCGATCACCGCCGGCGGCGGCGCGGCCCTGCAGACCGCGGCGATCGCCGACGGCCTTGCCGGCGCCGGCTCGGATCTCACCGGCGGACTGGGGCTCTCGACCGACCTGACCCACACGCCCGACCTTGGACTGGGCCTGACGACCACACCCGACGCGGGTCACCACCTCGGAACCGAACTCACCCACGTCGGCAATGACCTGACCGGCGGACTGGGCCTCGGTGGGGGCGGCGCGGCCGCAGGCGGGCTCGGTGGCGAGATCGACTCCCACCTCGGCGGCCTGACCGGCGGGGATGCCGGCGGTTCGATCGACGGTCACGGTCTTGTCGGTACCGCACTCTCCGGCCTGCAGAACACGACGACCACCGAGGGCACCGTCACCGAAAGCGGCCACGGCGCACTCGGATCGATCGCCCAGGTCGGCGCGAACGGTCTGGGCGTGGGAACGGGCGCCGATCCGGGCACCACCGAACCGGGCTCGACGGGCCTGTCAGCCGGCGGCTTGGGCACCGGTGCAACCGATTCCGGCGCAACGGGTTCCGCAGGCGCGGACAATCCGCTCGGCCACACCCTCGACGCCACCACCCACGCCACCGGCGATCTCACCTCGGGTCTGACGGGAGGCCTCGAGAGCGGCCTCGGCGGTGGCCTGACCGGCACGGACCCCGGCACCGAGTCCACGACCCCGCATCCCGATGCCGGTCACGGCATCGGGGGCCACGAAGGACTTCTCGGCGGCTGACGACGACGTCCACCGTCGCGCGTGGCCTCACGGCTCGCGCCGCCGAGGAGATGGTGGTCGGTGATTCCCTCGGGGATCGCCGACCACATCCCCCCTGCCCTTTCCCTGCCCGCGTGACCGGAGCCGCGGGCAGGGAAAGGGTCTTCGCTTTCTCACCGCGATGCCGCGACCCGGCGGCACCGGTCGGGCTACCGTGGGAGCACCATGTCGCACACATCCGCCGAGCAACAGGCCATGTATCCGGCCGCGCCACAAGACAACACGCCGAAAGCACCCACGCCGCAAAGCGCCGCGCCCGCTTCCTCCGATCTTCGCCCCACCGGATCGACGATCTCCGATCTCATCGCTCGGGCCGCGACCCTGGCGGCACAAACACAGCGCGACGACCTGACCGCCCGCCTCCAGGGCGCCCACGCGCGACTCTCCGATCCCCGATTGCGCATCGTCGTCGTGGGCAACCTCAAACAGGGCAAGAGCCAGTTCGTCAACGCGCTGCTGAACCTGGGCGTCTGCGCGGTGGGCGACGACGAGAGCACCGCCGTGCCCACGCTGATCTCCCACGCCGAGCAGCCCGCCGCCCACCTGGTGGTCGCCGGCACCGACCAGCCGATCCCGATCCCCTTCGACGAGGTCACCTCCGTCACCCCCACCAGCGCCCACACCCAGGGACGCGAGGTGATGCGACTGGAGATCACCGCGCCCGGACCACTGCTGGCCGACGGACTCGTCGTGATCGACACCCCGGGCGTCGGGGGTCACGGACATCCCTACGCCGCAACCACTCTCGGCATGGTCGCGGCCGCCGACGCGGTGTTCATGGTGACCGACGCCAGCCAGGAGTTCACCGCACCCGAGATGGCGTTTCTGCGTCGGGTGGTCGATCTGTGCCCGACCGTGGCCTGCCTGCTCACCAAGACCGACCTCTACCCGCACTGGCGTCGGATCGCCGACGCCGACCGCGCACACCTGCGGGCCGCAGGCATCGACATCCCACTCCTTCCCGTCTCGTCGACGATGCGCGCCCACGCCCTACGCCTCGGCGACGAACAACTCAATGCCGAGGCGGGTTTCGCCGACCTCTATCGGTATCTCCGGGAAACCGTGGTGCCCTCGGCGCGCCGATCCGCACGCGCCGCCGCCGGCACCGACCTGCGGACCGTCTCCGAGCACCTGGCGCTCACCTTGGGCAGCGAGCTTGCGGCACTGAAGAATCCGGAGACGGCCGACCGCGCGGTGCGAGGTCTGCGGGAGGCCCGGGCCAAGGCCGGGGGACTGCGCCGGTCGTCCTCGCACTGGCAGCAGACCCTCACCGACGGGATCTCCGACCTGGCCGCCGACATCGATCACGATCTGCGGGACCGACTGCGCGCGGTGACCCGGGAGGCCGAGCGCGCCATCGACGACGGCGATCCGGAGAAGGACTGGGACCGGTTGTCGGAGTGGCTGATCGACCAGACCGCGACCGCGGTCGGCGACAATTTCGTGTGGGCACACGAACGCTCGGTGTGGCTGGCCGAGCGGCTCGCCGAGCACTTCGCCGAGGCCGGGTACGCCGATCTGCCGGCCATCGACATCGCCGGCGTCGACGGCATCCTCGATTCCGTCACCGAGCTCAGCGCACCCAACACGTCGTCGATGTCGATCACCCAGAAGCTGATCGTCGGGATGCGTGGCTCCTACGGCGGTGTGCTGATGTTCGGACTGATCTCCACCATGATGGGGATGGCGCTGATCAATCCCGTGTCGGTGGGGGCGGGACTGTTGTTGGGCAGCAAGGCCTATCGTGACGACAAGCAGGCGCGACTCGCCGATCGCCGCAACAAGGCCAAGGTGGTGGTGCGCTCGTTCACCGACGACGTCAGCTTCCAGGTCGGCAAGGAGTCCCGTGATCGGCTGCGCACGATGCAGCGCATCCTGCGCGATCACTTCGCCGAGATCGCCGAACAGGCGGCCCGCTCGATCAACGAGTCGCTGAGCGCCGCGCAATCGGCGGCGGCACTGGAGGATTCCGAGCGCGCCGCCCGGGTGGCGACGCTGGAGAGCGAGTTGTCGGCGGTGGCGGCGCTGCGGCGCGCGGCCGAGGAGATCATCGGAAACCAGATCACCGGACCGGCCGCCTGATGAGTCCCGTACCCGGCCGCACTCCGGCGGCCCCCGACCTCATCGCGGCCGCACGCACGACCGTGGCCGGCGATCGACGCGCCCTCGATCGGATCGAGGAGTGTGAACGACAACTCCACGCGCCCTTGCGGATCGCACTCACCGGATCACTGAAGGCGGGCAAGTCCACGCTGCTCAATGCGCTGGTCGGGCAGGACATCGCACCGACCGACGCCACCGAGTGCACGCGAGTGGTCACCTGGTATCGCCGGGGCCGTACGGCGTCGGTCACCGCGTGCGTCGATGACGGTGCCGCCGTTGCGGTTCCGGTGACCCGCATCGACGGCCGGCTCGGCTTCGACCTCGGGACGTTGACCGCCGATCGCATCGATCGCATCGAGGTCACCTGGCCGACCCGGGCGCTGGAGCATCGCGCCCTGGTCGACACCCCGGGGCTGGCGTCGTTGTCGTCGGACCTGTCGGCGTCCACCGAACGTCTTCTCGCGCCCGAGGACGGGCGACCTCGGGTGGATGCGGTCATCTATCTGCTGCGCACCCTCACCGCCGCCGACTCCGCCATGCTGCGGCGGATCACCGCGGCCATGGGCTCCTCGGCCGGCCCGCTCGGGGTCGTCGGGGTGGTGTCCCGTGCCGACGAGCTCGGCGCCGGGCGGGTGGATGCGATGCTGTCGGCGCAGGAGATCGCCGCACGGCTGACCGGCGAACTCACCCGCACCGGCCTGTGCCACTCGGTCCTGCCGGTGTCCGGGCTGCTGGCGCTGGGGGCACAGACGTTGCGGGAGAGGGAGTTCCGGGCGCTGCTCGCACTGGCCTCGGTGTCCGCCGACGATCTGGAGTCAGCACTACTGAGCATGGACCGATTCACCCGCCCGGACATCCTGCCCACCATCGACCCGCAGGCGCGGCAGGCCCTGGCCGACCGGCTGGGGGTCTTCGGTATCCGGCTGGCGGTGACCTTGATCCGGTTCGGGACGACGACGTCGTCGGCGCTGTCGGCGGAGTTGCTCGCGCGCAGCGGTCTCTCGGACCTCAGTTCCCTGATCACCGTGCAATTCGGTCAGCGGGCCTGGCAGCTCAAGTCGCATTCGGCGCTGCGCACCCTCGACGGAATCCTCGCAGGCACCCCGGGACCGGTAGCGGCCCAACTGCGTTCGTCGGTGCGCCGGGCACTCGCCGACACCCACGGCTTCCGCGAATTGCGGTTGATCGGGGCCGTGCGGGCCGGACAGATCGGTCTGCCCCCCGAGACACTCGACGAGTTGAGCCGACTCGTCGGCGACCGCGGCGTGTATCCGACTGTGCGCCTGGGACTTGCGCACGACGCCACCCCGAATGAGGTGCGCGAGGCGGCAATTGCCGCGGCCGCCCGGTGGCGGACACGGGCGGCACATCCGCTGGCCGACCCGCAGGTCGTCGACGCGGCCACGGTGGCAGTGCGCAGCGCCGAGGGCATCCTGGCCGACCTCGGACGGCCGGACCCGTCGATCGGCCCGCCCATCAGCCGGGCCACCGGCGCGACGCTCAACGCAGGGTCGCACCGCCGTCCGGAATGAGGGCCAGCACACCGGCCAGAACTCCGGCGAGCGCCGCCGCCGACGGCAGATAGCGCGACACCCACGCCATCGGCAGAACCGTATCGGTATCGGCGGGCAGCGAATTCGTCGTCACGATCCACGCGACCGCCAGCACCGTCACGAGGACCGCCGAACCGAGTAGCAGGGACCGAGCTGCTTTGCCGCCCTGGCGCAGCAGCAGTACACCGAGGACCGCCGCGATGACGGCCAGCGCCGCCACACCCGCGGCGACCAGCAGCGCAACGGACACCGTGGTGGAGATGTCGGCGGCACTGGCCCCCTGATTGTCGGCCGCGAGATCGGCGCGCAGGGCAGCGGTCAACGCGCCACGCGACATCATCACCACCACCGCCGTGGCGACCAGGAGGACCACCTCGAGCACGGCGAACCCGACGACCAGATGCGTGCGACGCGTGCGTGCGACCGGAGGCTGCGCCAACGGGGTGACGGCAACGCGCGGACGTGGTGGCGGTGGCCGACGCGCTGGATGGGGATCACTCATGCGGATTCACCCCACTCTCCTCCGACGGGTCATCAGCACCGTAGCTGCCCCTTCGCCTTGAGGATGCGGACGACCGACTCGTCGACGCGCGACTGGCTCAGTTGCCCGGACCGAACCGCGGACTCGAGGCTGTTGAGGACGGCGGTCACCTTGTCGGTGGTGATCCACAGAGCGATGTCGCCACCGGCGACGAGGAAGCGTTGCACCGCCTGCGGCAGCGGATACCGCTGGGTGATGGCACCCATCCCGGACAGGTCGTCGGAGAAGACGACGCCGTCAAAGGCCGGACCGCCGTACGGTTGTCCGGTCCGCAGCATGCGCATGGCGTTGACGCTCAGGCTCGCCGGCGTGTCTCCGACGGTCAGCCCGGGCACGATCAGATGCCCGACCATCACCGCCGCATTCCCCGGATTCGCCAGCAGCGTCTTGTACGGGACGAGGTCGCTGCGCTCGAGTTGCGTGAGCGGCGGCGTACGCACGACACCGAGGTGGGAGTCACCCGAACCGTGCCCGTGCCCCGGGAAGTGTTTGAACACCGGCATCACGCCGGCGGATTGAAGTCCCTCGGCGAACGCCTGGGCGTATCGGGCCACCGTGGCCGGGTCGTCGGAGAACGAGCGGTCACCGATGACCGCGTCGTCGGGTTCGTCGCTGACGTCGGCGTCGGGGGCGAAGTCCACGGTGATACCCAACGCCCGCATCTTCTTGCCCTCACTCGCCGCGAGGGCACGGACCTGCTCGGGTGTCTTGGTGCGCGCGAGCTCACGCGCCGACGGGCTGTCGATACCGAGCGAGGACAACCGGGAGACACGGCCGCCTTCCTGGTCGACGCTGACCATCAACGGGATCGACGAGGCAGCGGTGACCTTCTCGAGGGCGCCCTGGTCGGTGAGGATCGATTTGTCGGTCCAACTGCCGATGAAGATGCCGCCCACCGGCTCTCGCTTGACCAACGACAGCGCGTCGTCGGTTCCGGTCACGCCGACGACGATCGACTGTCCCAACTTCTGTCGCAGCGACATCCTCGCCAGCGTCGCCGCACCGCAACCGACGGGCGCGGCGGCACTCGTCGACGCGGGCGGGGACGACCGCCTCGACGCCGATGAGGACGCGCTCGACGATGTCGGCGCGGCCGACGAGGAGGAATCGGTGCCGCAGCCGACCACGGCGATACTGGTCACCGCCACCAGCGCGATCAGGTCACGAACCTGGCGAAAACGGCGTCGTCGAGTTGGGCCCATGGCACGAGTGTTGCATGTACCCTTGGGCAATGGACTCTCGACACCGGGAGCAGGGCGCGCGGATCGACTCCGCCCCCGCTGAATCCGTGTCCCCGTCCTCTTCGGTGTCCCAGTCCGCTTCTGGTCCGGTCCCCCAGTCGGTGATGATCGCGTTCGACGGCGGCGCCAACTCCGAACGGGCCATCACCTACGCCGCCCACTTCCTGCGGGCGACGACCGCGCACGTGGTCACGGCCTGGCAGCCGGGCACTCTCAATCCGGCCCGGCTGTCGAGTCTCTCGGCCGGCATCCAGCCCTTCGTCGACACCTCGCCCCTCGAACTCGACGTCGACGACGCCCTGCGCGCGGAAGCCGCCGAGGTCAACACACGGGGCGTCGAGATGGCCCGGGACGCGGGCCTCGAGGCGACCGGGACCCTGGTGGAGGTGGAGTCGACGGTGTGGGGTGCGCTGGTCGCCGCCGCCGATGCCCTCGACGTCGACCTGTTGGTGACGGGCACCCGCGGCGACTCCGGACTCAAGGCACTCCTGCGATCCAATGTCGCCGGCCGCGTACTGAAGCACTGCCACCGACCGGTGTTCATCGTTCCGGCCAAGTGCGACAAGCAACCTCCGGTGACGCCCTGACCCGACGTACGCCTTGCGCTCACGCGCCGATGGTGCCATCCTTGATGGTCATGACTACCGGAAAGGCGGCCACCGCCTCCCTCGCGTGAGCCCCGTGCCGTTCGACCCCATCGGCGTCGACCACCGAAAGATACTGTCCAGCAATCGTTTTCCAGCGCCACCAGCTGGCGGCTCGGAGTCGTCGGCGATCGCCGGTTACCTGACCGATGCTCGCGAGGCCTGGCTCGAGCACGGACTCGACACCCGGCGAGCCGATCGCGTCACTGCCGAAGCCGCGATCTCGGAGCTGTATCGGATCGCCAAACACTTTCCCCCACAATTCATCTGGACGTCCTCGCCACCAGCGGCGGTGCGGTGCATCCGGACCGAGAAGCTCGACACCACGACAGCTCCCGGATGTGACGACGCCCCCAATCGGATCGCCGCGATGCTGGCACGCTCGCGTGACGCCGTCGAGAAGCGTCTCGATCGGCTGACGCCGACCTTTCCGAAGCCGCACGTGAGCCCCGGACGCACACAGACCCTGAGCCCGGCAGAGGCACTCGAGGGCGGGGCCGAGGTCGCCGACGTCATCCGGGCTACTATCCGGGATTCGTTGCGCACCAGCCTCTTCGACAACATCGGCCGACCCATCAAGTCGACGCTGCCGGTGATGCCCGGCGTCGGCACGTGGTTCGGTCAGCATGAGGCGCATCGCAGCGCGTTCGGGCTCGTCGCCCACCGATTGGGGTTGGCGCGGCTGCCGCCGGACGAGATCGAACTCCTCGAGATCACCACGGCGCTGGCCGTTTCCACCGGATGGTGGTGGGCCTTCGACGACGTCTGTGTCCTGGCCGAACGGCCGATCTCCGTCGACACCGAACCCATACCGCACAGCCCGCACGGCACACGGCGCCTCCATCGCGACGACGGTCCCGCCGTCGCCTACGCCGACGGCTGTGCCGTCCACGCCATTCACGGAACGATCGTGCCGCACTGGGTGATCGACGATCCGACACCCGAACGCATCGCCGCCGAACGCAACATCGAGATCCGCCGCACCGCGATCGAACACATCGGCTGGGATCGATGGATCGACGACGCAGGGATGCAGCTGATCGACCGGTCCGACGATCCCGGTAACGATGCGGCCACCCTCGCGCTGTATGCCAGCCCCCGCCAATGGCGGACCAATCAACGAATCCTGTTGGTGACCAACGGCTCCCGGGAACGCGATGGCCGACGTCGACGCTACGGCATCCACGTGCCCGGCTGGGTGCCCACCGCTCTGACCGCCGCGGCCTGGACCTACGGTCTCGACGCCGCCGACTACGCCCAACTCGTCCGCCGAACCTGAGGCGCATCCCGCCTACCACCGCATCGGAACACATCACCGCACCGGAACACATGGAGACACACATGACTTCGACAGCATCGGCCACCACCACCCTCGCCGAACTCACCGAGCAGAGCGGTCTCGGCGTCCTCGATCACCTCGACACCGCACTCACCATCCCGGTCACCGCCGGGCTACAGGCGCAGGGCGACCTCCTCGTGGTCCCGTGGCGCATGGTCGCCGCCGCCGAGGCGCGGTCGGGGGCGCCGACGACGCCCACACCGGTGCCGCCGACAGGCATCGAGATCCTCCGTGGCGCCGGCGGCGGCAACCCGCACACCCTGCTCGCCGACGGGGAGTGCACCTGGACCGGGCGATGGTTCGTCGATGGCGACGGCTTGACCCTCGGCGTCGTCGACGCGTCGTCGGTCGCCTACCTGCTGCATCCCGAGCACGGCGCGAGCGGGATCGCTCCCGGCCGGTACGTCATCCGCCGCCAACGCGAGGCGGCCGACGAGCTCTACGGACTGGCCTGGCGGTTCGGCCGATTCAGTCGCTTGGACGGGTCCCGGCTGGTTGCCGACTGAACGCGGGCACGGCGAGGCGCCCGCGCGCTCACGCGAGCGCTCTGCGCGCCGATGGTAGTTTGGCCACCATGCGCAACAACCGCCTGATCGCCGGAGCCGTCGCCGGAGTTGCCGGCATCCTGGTCGGACTCGGCGCGGTACTCCTCGGCGGGGTCCTGTCAGCGCAGACGAGCCCGTCGACGGACCTGAACAACATCAATCCGAACAGCGGCTTCGTGCAGGGCTCGGTGGACTACGGATCACGGGGTGGCTCCGGCGACAGCCAGTGAGCGCGAGCGACCTGGCCGCAGTGAGCTCGAGCGACCCGGCCGCAGTGAGCTCGAGCGACCCGGCCGCGCAGCGCACGCTGGACCGCCGCGGTGTGGCGGTCGCCGCGCTCGTCGCGCTGGTCGTCTCGTTCCTGCAGTCGCCCGGCCTGACCGCCGCCGACACCAAGCTCGACCTCACCGCCAACCCGCTCGGCTTCCTCGCGCGGGCCGCGCACCTGTGGACGCCACAGGCCCCGCTGGGGCAGGTGCAGAACCAGGCCTACGGCTATTTCTTCCCGCACGGTGCGTTCTACGCCGCCGGTGAGCTGATCGGTCTTGCGCCGTGGGTGACCCAGCGGCTCTGGTGGGCGGTGCTCCTGTTCGTGGGCTTCGTCGGTCTCGTCCGTCTCGCCGAGGCGCTGGCCGTGGGATCGATGGGCTCACGGCTGCTGGCCGGGGCGATCTTCGTGTTGTCGCCGCGGGTGTTGACGACGATCGGCTCCATCTCGTCGGAAACGCTGCCGATGATGCTGGCCCCCTGGGTGCTGCTGCCGGTGGTGCGTGCGCTGGATCGCCGCGACGACACGCCGGTGTGGCGGCACGCGATGCGCTCGGCGGTGGCCGTCGCGCTGATGGGGGCGGTCAACGCGGTCGCCACGCTCGCGGCCTTGGGCGTCGCGGTCGTGTGGTTTCTGCTGTGCGCACGCACCGACGTGCGCCGGTGGTGGCGCTTCGGCATTGCCTGGGCGGCCGGGCTGACGCTGGGGTGCGCGTGGTGGATCGTGCCACTGCTCATCCTGTCGCGGGTGTCGCCGCCGTTCCTGGATTTCATCGAATCCTCGCGGGTGACCACCGAGTGGACGTCGCTGACCGAGGTCCTGCGCGGCACGAGCTCGTGGACGCCGTTCGTCTCCACCGAGCGCGTGGCGGGCGCCGTGCTGGTGACCCAGCCCGCCGCGGTTCTGGCGACCGGCACCCTGGCCGCAGCCGGATTGGCCGGATTGTGCATGCGGCACATGCCGTATCGGCGACGCTGGATCGCGATCCTGACGATCGGGCTGCTGCTCATGTGCACCGGATACGCGGGCGGGCTCGGGTCACCGATCGCCGAGCCGGTCCGGGTGTTCCTCGACGGCCCGGGTGCATTCCTGCGCAACGTCCACAAGTTCGAGCCGTTCGTCCGGCTGCCGTTGGTGCTCGGTGTCGCGCATCTCCTGGCGCGCGTGCCGTTGCCGGGGTCGGTGCCGGCCCGAGAGTGGTTGCGGGCGTTCGCACATCCGCAACGATCACGGCCGGTGGCCGCGGCGCTGGTCGTCCTCGTCGCCTCGGCCGGCGCCGGTTCGCTGATGTGGACCGGTCAACTCGCCCCCGACGGCGCGTATCGCGCCATCCCGGACTACTGGACACAGACCGCGTCGTGGCTCGGTGCGCACGCCCACGACGGTGTATCCCAGGGCGGTGTCTCCCCGAACGGCGTCGAACAACGGGCGCTTGTCGTTCCGGGCGCACCATCGGCCGATCAGTTGTGGGGACTGACGCGTGATGAGCCGCTGCAACCACTTGCCGACTCCCCGTGGGCCATCCGTGACGCGATCCCGCTGACGCCGCCGGGAGCGATCCGGGCTCTCGACTCGGTCCAGCGCGACCTGGCCGACGGGCGAGCATCGCCGGGGCTCGCTGCGACACTGTCCGATCAGGGGATCGGCTTCGTCGTGTTACGCGCCGACCTCGACCCCGACACCTCGCGGTCGGCGCGTCCGCTGCTGGCCCAGCAGGCCCTCGACGGGTCACCCGGCCTGACCCGCGCCGCGTCGTTCGGTCCGCTGGTGAGCCAACCCAGCGCCAAGGGTGTGGTGCGCGACAACGGTTTACGCCCACCGATGCGCGCAATCCAGATCTACCGGGTCGACGCGGCGGGCGGCACGGGTCCGTCACTGACCGATGCCGCGTCGATGCCGCGTGTCGCCGGAGGACCCGAAGCGCTTGCCGCACTGGCGGATCTGCGTGCACGGTCGGGAGAACCCCCCGCCGGCCCCACACTGATGCAGGCCGACGCGCAACGCGCAGACCTGCCGTCGGCGCCGGTGATCCTCACCGACACCCCGGCCGACCGCGAGACCGATTTCGGCCGCGTCGACGACCACAGCTCCGCCATCCGTGCGCCCGGGGATCCGCGCCGGACACAGAACGCGGCGCCGGATTATCCCGTTGCCGGACAACCACTCACCGAAGGGCAATGGCTTCTCGACAACCAGCCGAACGGGGTGCGGGTCTCGACGTCGGGGTCGGCGTCCGATGCCACCCAGCCCGGGCAGACCTCGCCGGCGAACTCCGCGGCCGCCGCCTTCGACGGCGACCCGGCCACGGCGTGGGTGTCGGCGGGTCTCACCTCGGCGGTCGGGCAGTGGATGCGTCTGGACTTCGACCGTCCGCGAAGCGATCTCGCCCTGCGGCTGACCACCGCGAAGGCACTCGGCCCGGATGTCTCGTCGATCGTGGTGACCACCGAGGCCGGGTCGACGGTGGCCTCCGGACTCGAACCCGGCAAGCCCGTGACGGTCACCGCACCCAGCGGACCGACCCGGTGGGTGCAGATCCGCGCCTCGGCCACCGACGACGGCAGCGCCGGAAACCAGTTCGCGCTCGGCGAGGTCGGGGTGATCGATCTGGCGTCCGGGCTGCCGCTGACCATCCGCCACCGCGTCGTCCTACCCCGCGTCGCGCCGGGTACGCCGGTGGCGGGATGGCTTCTCACCCAAGAACTCTCCGGACGCTCCACATGTGTGGACCAACCCGGTGGCGCCGACGACGGCTCGCCCGCGGCGCGGGTGCTGTGCGCGTCGGGTCTGGGGTTGAGTCCCGAGACACCGGGGGTGATGACGCGCGCACTCTCGGTCCCCGACGGCGTCGACGTCACGCCCGCGGTGGTGCTGCGACCCAAACCCGGGGACGGACTCGACGCGTTGCTGCGCACGCCGGCGACGGTGCGGGCGACCGGGGCGTCGGAGGTCAACGATCCGCGCGGGTCGAGCCAGGCCGCCGTCGACGGCGATCCCGGAACCGTATGGACCGCAGCCGAACCCACCAAGAAGGGCGACAAACCCACTCTGACCCTGACGCTGCCGGCGCCGCAGGAGGTGCAGAGTCTGCGGATCCTCGCGCCCTCCGACGGCTATCCGGCCGCCCCGACCGAGGTGGCGGTGGATCTCGGCACCGGCCCGCAACGGGTCCACGTCGGCGCCGACGGCGTCATCCGTCTGCGGCCCGCCGTCACCGATCGCATCACCCTCACGATGCTCGACCGCACCGACCTCCTCGACGTCAACAGCCTCGGATTCGCCAGCCGCGCACCGGTCGGCATCGCCGACATCGCGATCTCCCCCGCCCCGCCTGCAGCCCCACCACTGAGCAGGCCCATCGACATCGGTTGCGATGCAGGCATCGGGATCACGGTGTCGGGCCAGGTGATCGGCCTGTCGGTACACACCACCGCCGCCGCGTTGCGGGACGGTGAGCCGGTGGTGGCCCGCCCGTGCTCGTCGGCCCCGATCCGTCTGCCCGCGGGTGAGCAGGAGTTGTCGGTGAATCCGGGGCAGGCGTTCACCGTCGACACCACCTGGTTGGGCAACACCGCGATGCCCGGTGCGCCGGCCGCCGGTGCCGTGACCCGTCCGAGGGTCGAGCAGTGGCAGTCGACCGCACGGAGCGTGCGCGTCGATGCCGCGCCGACCGCCCGGATTCTGTCGGTGCCGGAGAGCACCAATCCCGGGTGGGTGGCCGAATTGTGCGGTCGCACACTCGATCCCGTCGTCGTGGACGGCTGGCAGCAGGGGTGGCAGGTGCCGGCCGGCGCATCCGGCACGGTGACGTTGAGGTTCCGGTGGGACAGCGTCTACCGATGGTCGCTGATCGTCGGATTCGTGTTGCTCGCAGTACTTTTCGCAGCAGCGTTGCTCCCGTGGCGACGACGGGCCGGCCTGCCCCCCGCTCCGGTTCCCGTTGCGCCGGTGGGCGGTACGGCGGTGGGCGGTACGGTCGCAGCCTGTGTCGGCGCGCTCGGTTGGCTGGCCGCGTCGTGGCTGCTCGCCGGATGGTGGGCGGTGCTGATCAGCGTGCTGGCCGGGGCGACGGTCGTGCTCGCTCGGTCGCGGGTGGTCGTGGTCGGCTGCTTCGTCGCGATGATGCTCGCCACGGTGGGATTGGCGTCGGGACCCTGGCATGCGACGACCGGCTACCACGGCTTCTCGTGGTGGGTTCAGTTGCCGGCGTTCGTCGCGGTGTCGCTGCTGATCTCCTCGGCGATGCCGGCCTCGATACGCCGCTGGTTCTCGCGACTGCGTGCACGCCGCGCACTTTCGCGGCGGCGCAACCAGTCCCGGGCCGGTTCCTCGACGAAGGCGTAGCTCGCCGCCGAGATCCCGATCGAGAGCACCGCGGTGAGGCACCACACCAGGGTCGTGTTACCGGAGAACGGCACGATCCCGAAGAGCGGGAACACCACGGCGAGCACCGCGACGTGCCAGATGAAGATGCCGTAGGACCAGCGGCCCAACGCGGCCATGACCGGTGAGGTGAGGAATCGGAACCGCGCGCGCACCCGCGGCGAGTTCCCGAATGGCTTCTCGCACACCAGGGGTGCGAGCAGGGCGAATGCGCACAGCGCGCCGAGTGCCATCTTCACGGCGAACTGCCACGGCGCGAGGACGCCGAGCCCGGTGGGTCCGGCGATCGGCGTGCATGCCAGACCGTAGGAGACGACGAACAGCGCCAGCATCGGCCATCGGCGGGCACCGATGCGCTCGATGACGCGAGTAATCCTCGAGTGCTCACCGAAGTCGGCGGCTCCGGCCACCTCGGCGATGACCAGGCCTGCGACGAACCACGGCAGGTGGCCGAACACCCAGTTCGTCGGCTCGGTTCCGTCGGGAAGCGGCAGTGCCTGGGCCACCCAGGCCCAGCCGAGGCTGATCACGCCGAGACCCAGCAGTGCCGGTACCCGGGCGCTCACCCGCGCTCCGCGCAACCACGTCAACGCGGCCCCGAGGATCGGCAGCAGCAGGTAGAAGGCCACCTCGACCGACAGGCTCCACATTTGGGTCAGTCCGGCGGTCAGCGACAGCGGCACGAACACCTGGGTGAGCGTCAGATTGGCGAGCCAGACGGTGAGGTCGGCGCCGCGCGCCTCGGGCAGCAGCGTCAGCACCACGACGACGACCACCACGTATGCCGGCCAGATGCGTACCACACGGTGCCGCAGATATCGCCGCACCGACGGCGGGCGAGCCTGCCGATGCGCCGCGGCCACCCAGTTGCGCCACAGCAGAAACCCTGACAACGCGAAGAACAGGGCGACGGCGAGATCGAGCCGGCCCAGGATCGGGCCGATCACCGGCGTGCTCACCACACCGGTCTGGAAGGCGACGTGGGTGGTCAGCACGCCCAACGCCGCCACCGCGCGCATGCCCTCGAGTTGCGGGAAGAATCGCCGGTATTCGGGGGAGCCGGGAGCGCAGCGAGCGGGCCCGGTCGACGGGATGCGGGTGGTGACTGTGGTGGCATCGGGCGTGGGCTGGGTGGACATTCTGGAGAACACCGTAGCCGTCCTGAGGCGGGTGTGGTGACCGCGTACGCTCGCCGTTATGCCCGAGCCCGGCGCCGACGACCGCCCCCGCCCGAGCCGCTGGTCGACGCGCGACCTGCTCGGGCCGACCATCATCTTCCTCGGCGGATTCCTCCTGGCGGCCGCGCTGGCGCTGCCGACGCTGCTGGTGGGCCAGCTCGAGCTCATCCCGCTCTCGACCGACGTGACCACTGTCGCCACCAGCGTCCCGACCGGTGACGAGGGCGAATCGGGGTCGCCCGCTCCGACTGCCACCGTCCTGGATCGCTGTTCGCTGAACACCCCGGCCGCCCGTACGCTGCCGGCCACGCTGGTCCGGCAGCAACGCGTGGTCGCGGTCCGCCCGGCCGACAAACGGGTGATCACCCTGCAGGCGGGCACGTCGGTGCAGGGCGACCGCATCTGGCTCGACGGCCGCATCGCCGACGCCGATGCCGCCCGCCCCGGATCCGAGGTGCCGCCTGCGTCGGGTGAGTCGGCGTGCACCGATCCGACGTTGTCGGCGTTCAAGGATCGCGTGACCCTCTCGCGCCGCTCCGCGACACCCGATCTGGGCGCCAACAGCACCGGGGCGCGGGGCAATTCGGAGATCCAGTACGACAGCAATGCGGTGCCGGTCGCGGCGCCGGATCGCACCGGATACACCTACGTCCTGCCGTTCGGGGTGAGCGTCGCCGAGCACACCTTCTTCGATCCGACGACCCGGCGGTCGGTGCCGCTGACACCGCAGGGCGACGCGCAGGTCGACGGCCGCAGCGCGCAACGCTTCGTCGCCGAGGTCCCCGACACCGACCTCGACGCCACCCGTTCCGGGGTGTCCGACGGCGTGCCGCCGACCCGGATCACGCGTCCGGCGTCGTGGTTCGGTGTCGGCGGCGATCCGGCGCGGCGACTCACCGCGACCCTGCATCAGAGCTCCCGGTGGGAACTGTCGGTCGACACCTCGACCGGCACGATCCTCGACGAACGGGTCACCATCGATCAGGCCTATCGTCTCCCCGACCCGGCGTTCGCCGACTTCCGCCTGACGAATCTGCAGGCGACCTTCGCCTACGACGACGCCACCCGGAGCCGGTTGTCCGATCTGGCCGGGAGTCTGTCGACGCCGCTGGTGATCTGGGGTCGGGTCGTACCGATCGTCGCCGCGGTCCTCGGCGTCGTCGCGGTGGTCGGCGGGCTGGTGCTGACGATCGGGTCGCGTCGGGCGGGCGAGTAACCCGCTAACCCGAAGCAGCCCAACGATCGTCACGCCGGCCGGCGCACCTCGTCCGCTTCCATGGGCGTGCGGCTCATTGCCCGCATGCAGTCGATGCCGGTCGCCACGGCGGCCGCGGTCACGGCCACGGCGGCCGTGACCGCGAGCGCAACGACGGAATCGACGACGCAGACGATCACGATCACCTCGATCCCGACGACCAGCCAGGTCACCGCGGAGGCGCGGGTGCGATCGGCCGCGATTGCCGACAACAGCAGAACCTGCAGCACGGCCATCGCCGAGCCGGTGTAGGCGAACAACCAGAGCAATCCCACCAGCGGGCGGTAGGCGTCGCCGACGACGAGCGGCACCAGCGGCCCGAGCGCGCCCGCTGCCACCGTGAGGATCGCCCCGATCGACGCGACCACCGTCACCGCCTGACGCAGGGCGGTCCGCGAGCGCGCCGGATCGGCGAGCCGCGGATAGAAGACGACGCCGATGGCCTGCGGCAGCCAGAAGGCGGCCTTGGTCGCGACCGCGCCGAGGGCGTACACCCCGGCGTCGTCGGGGCGCAGCACGGTTCCCGACAGCAGCAGGTCGATCGAGACCGCCACGATCAGCACCAGTTGCACCTGCGAGGCGCGCAGCACCCCCGCGGCACTCACCCCGGTGGTGGTGTCCGGGTTGGCTCCGCTTGCTTCGGGGAGTCGCCGGGTGCGGCCGGTATCGGCACGGCGGACCACCCCGACCGCCGCCCATACGACGACAGCGGCGACGGCCGTGCCGAGGGTGCCGACGGAGAGCCCCCACGTCGGGCCGACGCCGAGAGCGAAGGCCACCAGCATCGGCACCGACCGCGCGATGCCGACCGCCCCGAGTACCCACGCCAGCGCGC
>NZ_MVPX01000464.1:0-6998 GCF_002043085.1 Gordonia sp. i37
CGGGGCCCCCGCCACGACCACCGGGACGGCGACGAGCGCGAGCACGACGACGGCCGTGACCGTCGTCGCGGTGACCCGGCCGAGCCCGGAGCCGCGTCCGCGGACGACCTCGCGGGCGATCACCGACTGCAACGCCAACGCCGGGACACCGAGGACGAGCATCGCCGACAGCAGCCGCGCGAACTGCCCGTAATCACCGGGCGCGAGCCACCGCCCGGCCCCGACATAGACGACATAGGCCGCGAGATTTGCCGCCATCGACCCGGCGGCCACCGATCCCAGCGCGCCCACCATGCCGCGCATCCGGATCGCTGTCGCCATGCGACCAAGTGTGCCGCACCGGCTCATGCCGAGTGTTCGCGCTGCAGGGTCGTCGGTCTGCGGGGTCGTCGGCGCCGGCGGTCACCGGGGAAGGGTGTGAAACGATGGAACGGATTCATCGTCGATCACCACTCGAGAAGGCCAGGATGTACGACCAGCAGAACACCACCGTCGACCCCGACACGAGCGACATCGGCTCGCGGATCGACCCGGTACTCGCGCGCAGCTGGCTGCTCGTCAACGGTGCCCAGTACGAGCGGTTCGCCCCGGCCGCCCGTTCGCGCGCCGACATCGTCGTTCTCGACATCGAGGACGCCGTCGCACCCAAGGACAAGGTCGCCGCCCGCGAGAACGTGCTGCGGTGGCTGGCCACCGAGTCCGACGACCATCCGGGCGGACCGGGAGACTGGGTGCGGGTCAACGGTTTCGGCACTCCGTGGTGGGCCGACGACCTCGACGCGCTGGCCACGACGTCGGTCGGCGGGGTGATGCTGGCGATGGTGGAGTCGGTCGACCACGTCACCGAGACCGCGAAGCGTCTGCCCAACGTGCCGATCGTCGCGCTGGTCGAGACCGCCCGCGGACTCGAGCGGATCAGCGAGATCGCCACGGCGAAAGGCACTTTCCGTCTCGCATTCGGCATCGGCGATTTTCGGCGGGACACCGGCTTCGGCGACAACCCGGCCACCTTGGCCTATGCCCGGTCGCGGTTCACCATCGCCGCCAAGGCCGCCCACCTGCCCAGCGCCATCGACGGCCCGACCGTGGGTTCGGGGGCGCTGAAGTTGTCGGAGGCGACCGCGGTGAGCGTGGAGTTCGGCATGACCGGCAAGATCTGTCTGACCCCCGACCAGTGCGCCCCGGTCAACGAGGGGCTGTCGCCGTCGCCCGACGACATCAGTTGGGCGCGTGAGTTCTTCGCCGATTTCGAACGCGACGGCGGCGAGATCCGCAACGGATCGGATCTGCCGCGCATCGCCCGCGCCACCAAGATCCTCGACCTGGCGCGCGCCTACGCCGTCACCGAGTCCGACTACGACGTCGATCCCGGACACGCGTCGGCCCCCTCCGACACCTACCACTACTGATCCGCGGGCGAGGGAAGACGTTGCGCCCGTGACCAACCCGCGGCTGCTACCGATCCTCTACGGGGTCGGTGCGGTGCTGTCGGCGGTGATCGTCGGGCCTCTGTTCGGCGGCGGGTACCTGCTGTACCGGGATGCGGTGTCGACGCCGCGGTCCTTCGTCACCGATGCCGCGCTCGGGATCGGTCCGCTCGCACCTCGTGCGGTTCCCCAGGATTGGTTCGTGGCGGTGGCCGGGTCGGTCGTCGGTGGCGGCGTGGTGGTTTTGGTGGCCCTGGCCGCCGCAATCCTGTTCGCGGCGGTAGGGTTCGGGCGCTTGGCCTTTCGGCTGGTCCCCGGGGCCGGACGCTCGGGAGCGGTTGCCGCGGCCGTGGTCGCGGTATGGAATCCCTTTGTCGCCGAACGCCTGCTGCAGGGAAACTGGAGCCTGCTCGTCGGATACGCCGCGCTCGGGTGGATCATTGTGGCCGTCGCCGATGTCGCCGTGGGTCGCGCACGCGGGCGGTGGGTCGGGTGGGCGCAGGTGGGTGGGCTGCTCGCGGTGGCCGGGTTGACGCCGACGGGGTCGGTGATGGCGTTGGTGAGCGCCGGGGTGACCGCGGTGTCCTGCGTCGGTATCCGACGGTGGCGTGTGTTTGCCGGTCTCGGTGCGCTGTGGGTGTGTTCGGCGCTGCCGTGGTTGATGTCCGCGGTGATCGGTAGTGGATCGATCGCCTCCGACGGGCCGGCCGGAGTACGCGCATTCTCGCTGCGGTCCGAGCCGTTGTTGGGCCCGCTCGGCACCGCACTGGGTGTCGGTGGGATCTGGAACTCCGACGCCGTGCCGACGAGCCGCACGATCTGGTGGGCCGCGATCGCCACCGCCTGCTTGCTGGTGGTGATCGTTGTCGGGTCGGTGTGGTTGTGGCGCAGCCGTTCCGCGTCGCCGACGCCGAGTCTGTTGCGTGGCTTGGCAGCGTTGGCGGCGGTCGTCGTGGTACTGGTGGCGGTGACCGCGGCGGGTCCGGGGCAGGCGGCACTGGGGGCTGTCGTCGATGCTGTTCCCGGTGCGGGGCTGGTGCGCGACACCCATAAGTTCTTGGCCCTGGTGATGCCGTTCGCGGCACTGGCTTCGGCAGCCGCTGTGGTGGCGCTGAGGCGTTATGTCCCTACAGGTTTCGCGCTCGCTGCCATTGCTCTGCTGGTGATCGCCCCGTTGCCGGATCTGGCGTGGGGGGTCGGCGGCCGGATCACGCCGGTGCACTACCCCGACGACTGGACGAAGGCGGCCGCGATGGTTCCCGCCGACCGCGGGGCGGTGGCGTTGTGGCCGCCGGGCACGGTGCGCCGGTACTCCTTCGCCGAGGGGCCGTCACTGGACCCGACGGCCCGGATGGTGCGTGCGCCGGTCATCGAATCGGGTGAGCTACGGGTCGACGGCGTCGTGGTCGATCACGCCGATCACACGGCGGCTCAAGTGAATCGCGTTCTGCGCAGCGGAGGGAACCCGCGTGCGCTGTCCGACCTCGGCGTTGGCTGGGTACTCGTCGAGCGTGGCCCCGAGACCTCCGTCCCGGCGGAGCTCGCCGATCTGACGCCGGCGCTCGCGGGACCCGATCTGATGCTGTTCGATCTCGGTGGAGCGGTGACGCCGCAGGCATCGTCGATGTCGCGGGGCTGGGCGTGGGCGGCCCACGTGATCTGGGCGTTGCTGATGGTCATCGGCGCTCTCGCCGCGGGCACCGCTGGGTTGGTGAAAGTCGTTCAGCGACAGGCGTCGCGCAGGACGCGGAGCATCTCGTCGCACGTCGTCGACCACGAGTAGCGCTGGGACTTGCACTGCGCCGCGCGGCCGAGCCGACGCGCCTCGTCCGGGTTGTCGACGAGTTTTCGAGTGGCGCTGAGGAATTCGTCGATCCCATCGACCAACAGACCGGTCCGCCCATCGTCGATGGATTCGGCCAACCCGGCCGAACTCCGATACCCGATCGTGGGCACGCCGTGTTGTGCGGCTTCCATCACAGCAAGCCCCCACCCTTCCTTGCGCGACGGCATGAGGTGGACATGTGCCTGCGCGAGGATCTCATGCTTTCGCACCTCGTCCACGTGACCGTGGAACGTGACCGCCTCACTCACGCCGAGAGTATCTGCGGTGCTGCGTAATTCGTCGGACCACCAGCCGTCGCCGATGACGTCGAGCGCCGCATCGACTCCGGCCCGGCGGAGATCGGCCAGCACGGTCAGTGCATGCTCGACCTGCTTGTGCGGAACCAGCCGCGACAACACGCACAAGCGCGGGATCGGTGTGGTTGTGCTCGGCGATTTCACGTCGGCGGGCACGGGATCGAGGCCGTTACGGATCACGTCGATGCGGGCCTCGTCGACACCGAGGCCGACCAACTCGCGCCGCGACGGCGCGGACACCGTCACATAGCGGCTGCGCCGGTGCACCCACGGCGACAGTCTGGACTCGATGAACCAGCCGAGCCGCCCGAGCGCCCGACCGGCGACCGGCCACTGTTCGCGGTGGCAGTGATGGACCAGCACGACCGTCGGCGCGATGCGGGTCAGCGCGGCGAAGAAGGGCACGCCGTTCTGGGTGTCGATGACCACATCGGGCACACGGCCGTCCAACCGCCCGCGGCCCATCCGGGCGGCCAGCAGGAGACCGAGCGCTCGGGGATACACCGAGATCCGGCCACCGGCCCGGACGAATCGGATGCCGTCGCGACGCTCCTCGTCGGGAGCACCCGGGTACGCCGCGGTCAGATAGGTCACCTCGACACCTCGCTGCGCCAACTCGGCGCCCACCCGCTCGAGATAGGTCTCGCTGCCACCGCCTTGCGGGTGGCCGGTATCTCGCCAGCAGAGGAGCAGCACGTGGGTGGGAGGTGTCATCGCCTCACCAGGGTACCGACCGCGGGGTCGGCGTAGCGGCAGCGTCTCGCCCCGTGCCGCAGCGGTAGCATCCCGCCTGTGCCCGCACCGACCGAGAAGATGCGCCGACTCGCGACGCTCCGTCGCGCGGGCGGTCTGCTGTCGGACTTCCGGTACGAACAGACCGATCCCGCGCGCTTCTACGGCGCCCTTGCCCGCGACACCGCGGCGATGGTCGGCGCGTTCGCCGACCTCGACGATTCGGTCATCCTCGACGTCGGCGGCGGCCCGGGCTACTTCGCCGACGCATTCGGCGCGTGTGGCGCCCACTACCTGGCGGTCGAACCCGATCCGACGGAGATGCACGCGGGCGGTCTCGAACATCGCGGCACCGTGCGCGCCTCCGGCCAGGCACTCCCCTTTGCCGACGACTCGATGGACGTGACACTGTCGTCCAACGTCGTCGAGCACACCTCACGACCGTGGCAGATGTGCGACGAGATGATCCGCGTGACCCGCCCCGGCGGGCTCGTCATCGTCAGCTACACATTGTGGTGGGGCCCCTTCGGCGGTCACGAGATGGGCCTGACCCACTACGCGGGCGGCCACCGCGCCGCTCGCTGGTACACCCGCCGACACGGACATCCGCCCAAGAACCTCTACGGCACTTCCCTTTTCGCAGTAACCGCGACGGCCGGTCTGCGTTGGGCCCGCAGCCGATCCGACGACACGACGCTCATCGCCGCCTTCCCCCGCTACCTTCCGGCACCGTCCTGGTGGGTGCTGCGCGTCCCGGTACTCCGCGAGTTCCTGGCCACCAATCTCGTTGTGGTACTGCGCAAGAAATAGCTTTACTCGACTCCCCGATGGTCGGCGCCATCCCCCGATGGTCGAGCAACCGTTCCCCCGCTGGTCGAGCAACCTTTCCCCCGATGGCCGGAACCCTTCCCCGATGGCCGTAACCCTTTCCCTCGATGGTCGAGGTGCGAGCCGCGTGCGGCGAGCCTCGAGACCTGGCGAGATGACAAGCTCCCCAACCACATCGAGGACAAGACAAACGAAAGTCGCACCCGTACCACACCCCACCGACAGAAAATGAACGCCGAAACACGTTGTCCACAAGCATAATTGATCGACAATACCCCTTGCATCGAACATATTTTCCTGTAGACTGGACCCATCACACCGATCAGCCACCGGGGAGGGGCCCATGATCGACACCACCACAACTCTTGACATCAAAGACGTTGACGCCGAAGCACTCTTCGCGGACATCGTCACCCAACTCAGCGACCTGCAATGGAACCCGGACATGACCGGGCCGCAAGCCTTCGGCGCCATGAAACAAGTCCTGCTACTGCGAAACCTGGTCGATCACCACGCCACCACCCTCACCGGTGAAATGGACCGACTCGGGGTCGCCGATCACAAAACCACCCGGCTGCGAGAGCTGCTGATCAGCATGGGTTTCGCACCCGCCGTCGCAGGTCGGTACGTGCGGTTCGCCGGCACCACCGATGTGGATCTGCTGCTCGCGCATGCTGCCGACGGGTCTATCTCGTCCGAACACACCGACGCCATCGTCCGCGGGTTGGCGCACATCGACACCCGCTCTCCTGAACCTTTGGACACCGTCCAACGGTGTGAGTACATGCGGAAACTCTTGTCGCACTAGTTCGCCGGATTCACCCCCGCCGAGATCAATCTCTACGCACGGCAACTCGGCAACGAACTCGCTGCCGAAACACCTGGCGGGTTGCCAGCTGCGGAGGACAAGAAGATCAACAGCTACCGCGACCGCATCACCGACGACGGACGGTTGGAGATCTCGGCGAACCTCGACATCATTGCGGGCGAGAAAACCAGAACTTTGATGGAAACCTTGTCGGCACCGAAACCTCAGCCCGACGGGTCCCCGGATCCGCGGACACCCGAACAGATCTGCGCCGCCGCGTTCGAGACGATCGTGGAGTTGGCGGCACAAGGCTTGGCGGACACCACGTTCTCGGCCAAACCGACGAACGGACTGTTGTGGACGTGGTCGGCGGACAACCCGGCACTCGGCGGGGATCTGCAGAACATGGGGGCCATCACCGAAGCCACCGCGAGAATGTTGTCGTGTGACACCACGATCACCAAAATCATGCTCGATCAGAATGGGGTACCGCTCAGTGTCGGTGAAGAGAAGCGCTTCTTCACCCCAGGGCAACGCAAAGCGTTGTTGGTGCGGGATCGTGCGTGTATCAAATGCGGTGCCCACGCCGGACGTTGCCAAGGACACCATGTGCACCACTGGGCCGATGGTGGTCCCACCGACCTCGATAACGGTTGCCTGCTGTGCAGCAGTTGTCATGATGATGTGCACCACCACGGATGGGACATCATCATCGGATTCGACCGACACCCGTGGCTGATCCCGCCCGCCAGCGTGGACCCGAAACGCCGACCGGTACCGTCCTACCACCGCCGCACCATGCGACTCGACGACACCGCCGCCTGACCTACCCTGCCCCACTACCTGATTCCCTGCACCCGGCCTCGCCGGGACCGCATCTGTTGTTTGAGAACTCCATAGCGAAACCCACCGATGGTCGAGGTGTCGTGCCGACCGTGGCCCGGAATCCTTTCGGCACAAGGGGTCTCGAGGCTCGTCGCTGTCGCTCCTCACACCTCGACCAACCTCGACCACCGGATGGGTAGGGCTGGGGCATTCCCGCACGGGGAGGCTTCGACCAC